>JAYKGU010000318.1:0-13787 GCA_035285585.1 Synechococcales cyanobacterium | reverse complement strand
ATTTCAGCTCGGCCTGTCCACTGGCCAAATATGGGCGCAATCAAGACGAGAACGAAGCAGAGTAGAGCGCCATAGGTGCTGTAGAAAGCAAGGGTTTGCTCCTTATCCTCTGACGTTAAATCAGGTTTCCGAATCAGGTATGCACCCAGTCCAAAGCGACTGGTCCAGCGCAAAAAGTAAAAGATTCCGAGAGCAGTTGAGACGATCCCGTAACTTTCCGAACCAAGGACACGGGCAATGACAAAGGTGCTGACTAGCGAAAAGCCAGAGGCGAGAATTTGCCTCAGCGTTAGAAAAAGACTGCCTTTGAGAACTCTACTTTTAAGCGATGACGGTGATGACATAGGTGGAAAAGCCAGTCTAGATAAAGGTAGGACTTACGCAGTTTGCTGGTTTTGTAGGCGCTGCCCCTGCAAAACCACCGAAAACCCCAGGACGCCGCACGCAGTACGTAAGCTCTAAGAGGAAAAGATAAGGGCCTTAGGCAGACGAGTGATGCGGTGCTTGAGATGGTGAAGACTGGCGCGAACCCGGTTATAGCCATCGAGTCCAAAGATCTGCACCAGGGGAATAGCAAGACTTAAACGAATCGCTTGGTCAGTAAATCGAACTTCGGGGCACTGGATAAATGCCTGCTGACGAAACTTTCTAGCCGTCCGACAATCTCCTCCAAGATTTTGCAGTGTCTTCCAGGCAATGCGCAAATAGGCAAATCCATAGGCACGAGCCTTTAAATGCTGGTACTCTTCAGGAGCATCAGCAAACACCTTCTCAATAATCGCTTGATAGTTGGTTTCCATTTTTTGCCATTGCTTTGAGGTATTGCCGGGGTGGAACCGGTAGCTAACCAGCGGCTCTGGTATCACGCGAAAGGGATAGGCCGCCGCAATACGCAGCCACATTTCCCAGGTTTGGGCATAGGGAAAAGAGGTGTCAAAATTTCCAACCTTGTCAAAGCAGCAGGCGCGAATCATCGGGTTACTGCCGCACTCGATCAAATCGTGCTCTATCAGGCGGGGCCAGACGTTTCCTTCTTCTGAATTCTGACAAACTTTGCCCTGAGGCTGATCATCAGCGTCGATGGTGGCGACCCAGGAGTAAACTAAACCAGCCTGTGGATCGGTGTCTAAAACATTAACCTGCTTGGCTAGCTTGGTCGGCTCCCACAAATCATCTGCATCGAGAAAGGCAATATAGGTACCAGACGCTTTTGCAAGGCCGGTGTTGCGAGCAGCCGCACTGCCTGAGTTTTCCTGTGATAAGAACTGAACGCGTGGATCGGTCAGATGTTCGGCCCACTGTTTAATATTGTCGCGGCTGCCGTCGTCAATGACGATAACTTCAAAATCTTGAAACGTTTGCGCAAAGACGCTATCTAAGGTTTTGGGAAGATAGGTCATTGCGTTATAAGCAGCAATAATAACAGATACCTTAGGCATAGGGACTCCTATGATTCAATGTGGTTCTCCACAGGCGATCGCCAGTTCCAGCCGGTGATCGCGATTAGCGTAAGCCAATAGAAAAACAGCGCAGTATGACTCCAGATGTTCTCTGTAATCATGCCGACCAACATGGCAAGCAGCACCGCAATTAATGTCAAACATAAATCAACTTGGGGGCGGGTGGAAAGTTGCGAACAGCACTGCATCACCAGATGAACCGCAGCCCCTACCAGGAAGCCTAAAAAGGCTACCAGCCCAACAATACCACCGTCTACAAGTGCTCGGATGTAATCGTTATGGGCCGCATTTTCCAGGTAGGTCAACTTGCTTGCAGATCCAAAGCCATAGCCTAACCAAGGATGCTCCCGCCAGGCATCTAGCAACATAGTCCATTGTTCGAGTCTCCAGTAGAAGCTGTTGTTAATATACTGCCGCATTAAAATAGCCCGGGAGACGTCTAAGTTTTCATTAAAAAAGGGCATTTGAGTAAAGAGATGCAGACGTTCTCTACCAAATTCAGTACTGCCAAATAAGACAACCACTAAGGCCATTAGCAGAATGCCGCCGACCAGTTTGGGCACCGTCAATCGGGGCAGAATTAATGAAATAATAAGCACGCCCATCATGATGAGGCCGACTAACGCCTTCGTATTAATGATGAAAAAAACGATGAGACCCATGACAATCAGCCAGGGCCACCGACGCTGGGACCGACCTATCTGCCAGTAGGTTAACCCCAGAAACAGAACCAGGAAGGTTGCTAAAGCATTCGGGTGTCCCAGGGTTCCGTTAACGCGGGATGCACCCTCAATATCTGTGAAGGCAGTTCCCCGGTGGGCCAGAAACCCCGGTAAGGCAGAGGCTGGTAAGCAAACCTGAAGCATGGCTACCGATAGGGGCAACACGAGACTTAAGAACAGCGTATTCACGACGGTTTGAGGATGGATTTTTCCCCTCATCTGTAAAACAATCAGATAGACCATCAACCACGAAAAGAGCCGTATCCACTCTCGTAAACTAGTTACCGTATGGCCTGCTCCCAGCCCTAATCCCCCCAGTGGCAGAAGTACAACCCATAGACTCTGCAGCGCCATCCAAACCGCAAAAAACCAGAAGAACCGATCAGTGTGTACGCGTTGGCGGGTTGCCAACATCAGGGCAATGTAGGCGATCGCCAGCCCGTCCAGACCGATAGCAAATAAGGCAGGAACCTGCTGCGCAGAAAAAATGTCGATGCCGCTGCGCAGGATCAATAGCGACATGACAGCCTGCTCTGGCTTGAGGAAAAAGAACAGACAAAACCCCACCAATCCAAGCAGAACCAGCGGCAGGGCGGCGTGAATATGAAGGCTGAAAACTAAAGGAATGGCCAAGACAATACTTGCAAGTCCAGCAATCCATCCTGCAATTGATAGGGGCTGTTGATCTGGCAAAAGCATAGTGTTTGTCTTGGGTAAGTGTCTGAACATAAATAGTGGGCCGCTCCTCGGCGGGGGACGTACCCCACCATAGCTTCGTTTATTTGTGGCTACCTACTCATCAACTTCAGGTGGAACAATGGGGCATACCGGGATCCACTTTCCTGCTAATCTCGTCCCGCTTTGTGTGGGCACCCTGGCAGATGGGTAGAGAGATGGGCCATAAAGTGCTCTTTTGACCTGAGGTTGGCCAACTTTTTAGAGGATCGACCTACGATTGCCAGCGACGACGCATCATGTGAAAGCCCTTTAAGAGACGGAGATAGGTCGCTTCCCCCAGAAGCCTGAGCAGTAAAGCGGTGGCCTGTAGACGCAGGAGTTCCTTCGAGAACCGAAGCTGGGGGGCAGAGTGAAGCGCCTGCTGGACAAACTCCCTGGACTGTTGGTAGTTCTTCTCCTTGCTTTGCAGTGGTTTCCAGGCTAAAGAGAGGTAGATCTGGCCCCAGGCTTTACGCTTGAGTGCTTCTAATTCCTCAGGGCTGACGTCATCTGGGGCGGTGCTCAGCGTCTTATCCAAAATGATTTTTGCGCTGCGCGCCATTGCGTTCCAGTTCTTTGAGGCACTGCTGGGATGCTGGCGGTAGTCCACCAGGGCTTCCCTGACAACCGCAAATTCATAATGGGGCGCAATGCGCAGCCACATGTCCCGATCTTCCATGTAGGATCCGAGGTTTTCGTCAAAATTGCCCAGGATTTCAAAACACTCTCGCCTGAGCATGGGAGTGCTGCCCGATCCTACGCAGTTGCTGACAATTAACTGCTTCCAAACTCGCCCTTCGACCTGGTTCTTAACATATTTGCCCGTGGGGGTTCCGTCTTGGTCGATTAACCTCATCCAGGTGTAGACTAAGCCAACGGCAGGTGAACTCTCTAAAACCTTTACTTGCTTCGCCAACTTAGTTTCATGCCAGAGATCATCTGCGTCAAGCAGGGCAATGTATTGACCTTGGGCATGTCTGATCCCAGTATTTCGCGCTCCAGCCAGGCCCCTATTCCTTTGGGAAACGAGGCGTATGCGGGGGTCTTGCACCTCCTTGTCAAACCAGTCCTTGATATGGTCAGTGCTGCCATCGTCGACGATAATCACCTCAAAGTCTTCCAGAGTTTGTGCCAGCACACTATTTAGGGCCTCAGGCAAGTAGGCCATTGCATTGTAGGCAGGGATAACGGTAGATACTTTGACCATAGATGGCTCTGGCTGTTTGTATGGGTACGGGTGCTGTCAGTGAGGTTTCTTATAATTGAAGCTAAATTCTTATCCCAAACCTGAGTAGAACTACATTGAAAAACGAAGGTTAGAGAACCGGGGGAGCGCCCCGCCAGTTTTCTAACATGAATTTAATTGTGCTGACCTACTTAGTTTCGAATGACGTCAAAGATACGAAAAGCATTACCTACGGGGTTGAGAACTCGACCGACAAAATCAAGCAAAATGCCCACGTTGCCCCTACGGGAGGGATTTACCACGACGAGATCACCGTGCATCAGGGTGGTGGAAGATTCCCCGAAGGCAAATTCTTGCTGCTCTAGTTGGCCATTGGGTGCCATACGAAAGAGCATGATTGAATCATCGTCAGCATCGGGCGTGAAGCCTCCTGCTGCCGCGACAGCAGCGCTCAAGTCAGCGCTGGGGGTAATTTGGATTTGGCCGGGTTGCTCGACTTCTCCTGCCACATGAATCGTAATTTGCTGCGGAGCCACTGTGGAAGCTAGCAGGACACGTTGGTCAATAGTGCTGCTATCTGAGGCGGCGGGAACAAGGATTTCGTCGCCGTGAAAGATTTGCACGTCCATGTCTAAAGATCCCAACTGGATCGCTTGCCACAGGTCAACATTCAATTCCTCAAGGGGTGTTTGCTGCGTGCCGTAGGCGGCGCGACGAATCTTGATGTTCCGCAGGTCGGCTTTTGGTGTAACACCGCCCGCCAGAGCCAGGGCATTGCTGAGAGTGAGGGTGTTGCTTTCATCAATGTCGGGTGCACTCAGGAGCCGTGGGCCAGGCTGCACCACCTCACCCACGACGACAATACGGATAGGACTGATGTTGAGAACAGCCAACCCAACGCGCGGTCTACGTACATAGGGCTGGAGCAGAGTAGTGAGGTTCTCCACCACCTGGGCCGGGGAAGCATTGCTCACCTGGACATACCCGACGAGAGGCATCTGAATAGTGCCATCAGCGGCCACGACATGTTCGCCAGAGAGATCGGGGAACCCAACCACCGTGATAGCGATGCGATCGCCCGGCTTCAAAGGCACAGTGGGCAGCGCTGGGGCAATGGCTGGGGGCGGCGTCACGGCATTCGGCACCACCGTGGCGGGATTGATGGGGGAGGCTTCAATCGGTGAAGTTTGCGGCTGCGCCTGCGCCATCGCGTGCGGTTGCATCAGTGACGGCAAGACCAGTGTTGACAGGATGAGTGTGGAAGTGGATCGGCCTAGTCTCATAGTCTTTTGAGCTGTAAGGGAAATAATGATTAGGTAGCGCGTATTGCGATCGCAGTAACTCAATTGGAATAGACAGGTAGGGGCGATCGCGCATCGCTAACATCGGTATAGAACACCGACCCGCTGGCATCAGCACCGTTCAAAGCGAGACCCAGAATTGGTACACCGCTCTTTTTAAGCTCCGTCGCCACATGGATGGCCGCCTCGCGCTGGGAAACGCCCGATCGAATGACCAGCAGCAAGCCATCTGCAAACTGGCTCAGGGCGGCTGCGTCGGCACACAGCCCGGCTGGTGCTGTATCAATAATGACCCAGTCGTACTTGACCCTGGCATTATCCAGTAGTTTACGAATGGCCTCTCTTCCTAAGACCATAGAAGATCTTTTTCGCTGGGGGTTGTGGCTCAAAATTGAAAGGCCAGAAACCCCAGTCGGCTCAACCACTTCTGAAAGCTTGTCCGGGGTATCCAGCACGTCCATCAGCTCTGGGGAGGTGGGCAGGTTGATCCTTTCGGATTGGGCTTCAGACAGTAAGTCGGCATCAATTAACAGGGTCCGTTGTGAGGAGGCTGCTGCCGTAGCAGCGAGGTAAAGGGCCACAGCAGATTTCCCTTCTTTGGGAAATGGGCTGGTCACTACAACAATCTGGGTCTGCTGATAGGGCGTTGCCCCCCCTGCGGCATGATTGGTATTGTGGTTGCTACCGTTGTTATAAAAGGTACGGTGCGGTGCAGCCTGCTTCCCTTGAGAGGATAGGGCATTGAGTAAAGCGCGGTAGGGTTCGACCAGATCGGGCGAGCCTAAAAAAGTCACCAGGCGCGCCACGTCCGTTTCTCTGTAAGGGTGAGGCAGCTTTGGCAAAATACCCAGAACGGGCAGCTTCAGCGTTTCTTCGGCATCTGAAGTCGTCCGTAGCCTGTTATCCATCACCTCCAAGAGAACAATCAGCCCAGACGTCAAGGCCAACCAGATGAAAGCCCCCAACACGAAAACCACGGCAGGCTTGGGCCCAATGGGGTTTATCGGAACTTCGGCACGACCGATAATACGGACACTGCTAATCAACTGCGCCTCCGCCAAGCGGGCTTCCTCAAGCTTGCTCTGCAAAAAGTCCAGGGACGCTTCTGATTCCTGACGGCGGCGGACCAGATCCGCCAGAGGTTGCTGCTGCTGCGGAAACTGGGATAGACGAACCCTCAGGGCCGATAGTTCAGTCTGGACGCTAGCCAGGCGACTCTCCAGCCCCCGCAGGTCAATCCGCGCCTGGATGTACTGCGAAAACAGTCCCTGGGTCAGCTCATCCTGGGCAATCTGGCTGCTCCCCTCCGAGATCAGCGCAGACAGACGAGTGTTATAAAGATCCTGAAGCTGCTGCTCCTCCTCGACTAGCGCGAGCCAGTCGGGGTGTTGGTCTCCCAGGCGCGTCCTGGCTTCTGCCATCTCAACGCCCAGGGCCGTGATTTGGGTCTGTAGTTCCTGCAGTTGCGCGTCCTGCCCGGCTCGCACCCGCTCATAGGCCGCTGTCGGTTCAACCGCGCCAGTAACCTGTTGCAATTGACGATCTCGGGTTCTGGCCTCCTGGATTTGGGCAACTAGCTGGTCTTCTTCAACCTCAAGATTCGAAATTTGACCAATCAACTGCTGGATTTGGGCCTGGGGATCGACAATCCCACTGGAGCGCCGATAGTTGGCTTCCGCTGCCTCTGCCTGCCGTAGTTCTGCCTGATTTTGAGGAATCTTCCCCTCCAAAAACTCCCGCACCACGGAAGCTTCCCGGCGGATAATTTCGATGTTGTCTGCCAGAGCAGCCTCGGCGATCGCATTGGTCAAAGCGGCAGTTACCTCTGGATTTTCTCCTTCGACGCTTAGCTTGATGATGTTGGTGAGGGGTAGAATTTCTACCGACAGAGCCTGCCTGAGTGCAAATGCCGATGGGAAATTAGTGGTGACGCCCTCAAATTGCCGCTTAACGTCTTCGATCGCGGTTTGCAGCACACCTTGTGACTTCACCAACTCAGCCTGGGTTGCGATGGGATCGGCTTGGCCAGGGGTTCGGGTGGTTCCCTCATTGAGCTGTTGGCCCAGGTCAGACACACTGACTTTGTTGGTGCCCACAATAATTTGCGCAGACGTTTGGTAAACCTGTGGCGTGATTGCCAGATAGAGCAAAGATGCACCGGTAATGGAAGCTAGCGTTGGCAGAGCAATCCATCCACGACGCCTTAGGATAGACCTGATCCTAGATAGTGACTTACTCATTCCTTTTACTTCCACTTCGTCAATAGCAATTTCTGGACTGCACCCTCTGCATAGTTATGTGCTTGAGCAAGTTTAATTGCATCTCCTTGGGGCGTACCCCAAGACGGTGATTTTGCTTAACTTGGCTAAGCCACAGCCACTGGCTGCTTGGTCAGCAAACTCTGACCTTCAAAATAGTCTGGAATTGGTGCTCCCATTAAGTCTAAAAGGGTCGGCGCTAAATCAAGTGCACTAGCCTGCCGCTCACTTGCCAGGGTATAGCCACTGCCGTTGTGCAACAGCATGAACCCGTTAGGTGTGTGGCTACCCGTCCGCTGGTAGGGAACAGGGCCAATACGGCCAAAGCTGGGGCTTTCGAGCATATCGGCAAGGCGTTGCTCGTTCCACATGACAATCAGGTCGGCATCCGGCAAGCCGAGGTCGCTGGCGGTGGGTGAGGTGCGCGTGCGGATGAGATCAGCAACGGCGGGTTCACCCGTGCGCCCAATTGTCAGTGCTTGGAGGTGGGCGGTAATTTCATTTAGAACTGCTTCATAGTCAGATGGGTTGACCACCCCCTGAGGCTCGCGCCCCTTCAAGTTAACCCGGATATAGCCCTCAGAAAAACTAGGTAGCGCGAATGCCTTCATTTTGGGCCAGAGGCGCTTGTACCAGGTCGCAGGCTGCCAGTCAAAGTCCTCAGAGAGATTTTGTAGGGTGTAAGGAGAGACAAAGTCGGAGGATCCACTGATTCCCAGGGAGCGACACGCCCTGTCAAAAATTCGATGTGCCTTGGTGGGGGCCACCGACCGCAGCCAGCGGGTGACAGGGTTGGGATCGTACTTCTGTGCCCAGACTTCCCGATACCAGCGGCGCTGTGCCCGGGGGCCTAAGATAGGCTCAGTGCAGCCAGAGTTGGCAGAAAAACCAACCTTGCCCGGAAAATTCCAGCGGTAAAGCAGCTCGGCTAGGAAGAACGTGCTAGTTAAATCTAGATTGTTATTTTGCATGCCGTGGGCTGAAAACACGAGAATTGAGGCGGTGTCTGGGGCCGCAGCAATGATTTCGGCGATCGCTCCATCAATAGCCTTGAATACCGAAAGTAAATGATTCTCTCCTCCGGTTACCTGTTCTCCGTAGAGGGGATGATTGGGGTCGTTCAGGTGCCACATTGAGTGACAGGCGGCGTGAACTTCACCAAAAACCGTTAGCAGAAGGTTCCAGTCATCTCGCTGAAGCAAGTCTTTACAAATTTCAGCACGGCGCTTGATACCCGTCTCTAACCACTCTTTTAGCCGCGCAATGGATTGGGCGCTGTAGACGTTGGCATGATCCCGACCAAAGGCGGGGTGCCCACCATGCTTTTGGATCAGCTCATCAAATAGGGAAGCTGGTTGAGAACCCCGTGGTACCTGAGGCGAGTGGGCTCCCCATGCCACCACCTGCACCCCGTTCAAACCGGGCACTATTGGTGCCTGAGGCATATCGAAAATAGCTGACTTAAAGTCTTTGCTGAGGGCATAGAAGGGGCAATATTCCTGAAAAGTATAGGCTCCTACCTTCTCGACATTGTACTTGTGAGCGTGATATTTTACAGGCCCCCAGTAACCTGTTGTTTGAGGGGAGCAGCCCGTCAGAAAAGTTGTCCAGGGCGTTTCAGCCCGGTAATATCCAAAATTCTTAAGTTCTTGGTAAGTACCAGTTTGAAAAAGTCTTGCCAGGGTTTTGAGTTCACCCTTATCTATCCAGTTCTTTACCAACCCAGGCTCGGCTGCATCAAGACCAATAGCAATAACTGGCTTATTCATGACTGCAAAATGTATGGTATGAGTTAACTGTAACAGAAGCTCTGTGGAGGGCAAAATAGCCTCATCGAAGTAAGCGCTAGTTGTAAGATAGGGTAACGCTCAAGGTCGGAGACAGTTGTCCATATACATGAAGTGTCTCGTCAGCTATCCTCTCCCAGCTATGGTATTTTTTAGCGTAGATCTGGGCGTTTCTAGCCATTTCAGACATCTTATCCGGGTTTTGAATCGCCCACTCTAAAGCGCGGCTAAAGTCATCTAAATGTCCCGACTTAAACAAAACTCCTCGGCGATCGCCCAGCAGCTTTTGATGGGGATCAATATCAGAGGCAACCACCGGAACATTTTCTATCATTGCTTCCAGCATTGACAGCGGCATACCTTCTAAATTAGAAGGCAACACAAACAGCCCGGCTCCCCTAACAGTTTCCGCTAAAATTCGACCTTGAAGCTCTCCCATAAAAATAATGTTTGGGTCTCCCTGAGCGAGTTCAAAAAGCTGGTTTACATAGGCGATCGCACCACTCATACCGCCTGCAATCGCAAGCTTCCAGCCCTGGGGCTTCAGATGCCTGAAGGCTTGAATCAAAAGGTGAGGACACTTTTCGGGAACCAAGCGACCTAAGAACAAAACATATTTTTGAGGCGTTAAACCTAAAGATGAGATAAAGGAGAAATTTTCATCTGAATCGACATATTTTGCTGGCGCATTGGGGATGTAAACCGTCTCGCGCCCGTAGGTTTTCCTGAAGTAGGTTTGTAAATTCTCTGAGACTACAATAATCTGATCGGCAAATCGAACCGCCGCTTTTTCGCCTGCTCGAATGATGGATTTCGAGAACCGGCCCCATTTTTCCCTTTGCCAGTCGATGCCGTGACAGGTGACCACAACTTTTGTGGATGCAGCTCTGAGCTTCGGCAACCAGGAGAATAAGGCTGGACCAAGGGCGTGAAAGTGGACTACTTCATATCGGGGACCGGTTAGTGCTGACGCCATAGCCGAATTGATAAAAGCATCACACCCTCCCGCCCAAGGGCTGGGTAAAGGAATAATATTGACGCCTTGAAAGTTGTACCGTTTGCCCCATGGGGTTTCAACATAGGAGGATCGAACAAAACAGTCTACAGAGTGGCCACGTCCAACAATTTCTGGATAGAGTGCGGCACAATGATGCTCAATGCCCCCTTGTCGAGGTGGTAACCCTTTCATGCCGATGGCTGCAATTCTCATTTGCAATCTTTCCTTTGATAGAATACAACCTTTTCCAATTAGAACTTTTGATCTATCTTTCCCCAACGTTATAAGCTAGAGTTGCTGCTGTTTCTGCTGCCATCGAGACCACATAGCGTCATAAACGCCCCGAATGACTTCTTGAGCCTGGTACGGTGCAGCAGACGCCAGGCAAGCTGAAGATGGGAACTGCTCTGGGTGCTTCAAAACCCGCAGAATTGCGTCAGCCACGCGAGCGGGAGTACGCTCTCTGCAAACTACGCCACTGGTAGGACTGAGAAGTGCCTCAACCTGCTCACAAGGCGTTGTTACAAGCGGAGTACCGCTAGCTAGCGCTTCCAAAGCGACCATAGGCAAACCCTCGTAATCGCTAGTGAGTACAAATACGTCAGCAATTCGCTGTAGTTCGGCCAGATCTTGCCGTGGAACTGCGCCCAATAGCGTGACCTGCCGTTCCAGATGAAGCTTTTGTACCTCTGCTCTGACAGCAGATTCCAATTCCCCAGCTCCGGCCAGCAGCAAGTGAATCTGGGGATCCGACAGTGCGGCTATGGATTGAACCAAGAGCAGCGGATTCTTTTGGGGGTGAAGTCGCCCCGCAAACAGGACAAGCTTAGTTTCAGGGGAAAGCCCTAAATTAGAAAGTATTTCAAGGCGCTTTTCAACCTTTTGATGAGCTGGCAGCGGATAGAACAGTTGATCATCAATGGCATTCTTGACGTTTTTTATACGCTGGGCTAATTTAGGATACCTGGACAAGTAGAAAAGAGTTGAGCTGGCGTTACACGAGAGGATCTGGTCGAATTGGTTTAACAAAACTTTTTCTAAGGTCAAATACGCCTCAGGAAACCGCTGCCAGAGAATGCCTGTGCCCCCCTCACCCCCCCTGGAGATTTGTTTCTGGATATCGTTGTGAACAAATAAAGTTTTCTCCCCAGGCCAATTCATAACGCTAAGAGTTGGCTCTAATCGATGAAAGTGCATAAAGTCAGAAGCGAGCTGACGTTTGAGCAAAGCAGCCATATATCTCATTGAAGTAGGAATGAGCTGGCGCACGTTGTCGTTGAAGGAGCGAAAGAGAGGAAAGAACTCAACTTCACGGCCAAATAGTGTTGCTGTTTGCCAGCATCCTACTTTCCACTCCTTAGATGCGGCTGTTCCAACCATGCGCAGACAAAACTGCTCTGACGAATACTTGATGAAGGTATCAATAACTGTCTGAATGCCGCCGATGCTAGCGTTCCATGGATCGTATTGATAAAAGATTGTCAGTATGGGCCTTCTCATGCTGCACCCCTCCTCAGTGACAAAGGCTTAAGCCGCTAGGTATTAACGCTCAAGGCCAAAGGTAAATTTACCTGAACGAACGCTAAACAGCTCTTGGAAAAACGCCAAGTAGTTCAACATTAATGACCGCAGACCCTTCGAAGGGTCGCATGAAAGCTTGACCTTGCGAAGATCGCAAATAATTTATTATGTAAAGATAAAAAAACCTCCCGGCAGTTGCTAATTTCCCAGGTTCTCTCCGAGAAATCACCGTGTTGATTAAAAGGTTTACCAGGATTTTATACTGGTGCAAGTTTTATGAGGAAAATATAATCACTCGAATTGTGGATTGACAATGTAAGAGCCTAAATGCTAAGGACTGTAAGTTATAGTTCGCGATCGCTCCGTGTTACTTTTGCTGGCCTGCAACTTTTGTTCGGGATAGGGCTCACCCGCTATCCTGCTAATCTTGTCCCGCTTTAAACAAAACCCCCAAACTGCTTAACCCCTACGGGACTAAGATGGTTACTAACCCGAGGCTGGCTCACCTGGGATATATTAGCTTTTGTTAAGGAGATTTTTGAGAATCATCCTACCGGACGACGTGTGGGCAAATGGCCATTTGCCCTTACCAAACGTTCAACCGAGGGTAAGTTTTTTCCTGGAAATCTCCTAAGTTCCAAACCTTAGATTCTCGTGTTCTATGTTGAAGCCGCCTGCATGCAGCACTAACGACATAACCGAGGAGTGGGTAGAGTTTACAGGCCGGCTTCTAGATCTCATCAGTACGCCCGCAGTGGCGATCGCGATTGTTACCGTTCTGGGCCTGCTGATCGTCCTGGGCTTGAGGCGTCGCCAAACTCGGCGGTGGGTGGTCGGAGCCTGCCTGGGCTTAATCGGTGCGGCCCTGCTGCTGCCGATGTTCAGTAACTATTTATTGCTCTCACTTTCGCCCAATCACACCTCTGAATCGGCTCAGGCGATTGTCGTGCTGGGGCGAGGGCAGCTAATGCAGAAGATTCGGGCCGAAGTTGCCGCCGATCTACTAGAGGCTGGGCGAGCACCGCTCATCTTTGCAAGTGGTAAGGGCGATGCGCCGCGAATTGTTAAATTTCTTAATGAACAGGGCATTGATCCAGATCAGTTGGATGGAGAAGCCTGTTCGCGAACAACCTTGGAAAACGCTAAGTATTCAGCCCAAGTGCTGTTACCGCGTGGAATCAGGCGAATTATTCTGGTGACTGACGCGCCCCACATGTTAAGGTCTCAGCTCACTTTCCGTAGCCGAGGATTTGAGGTGATTCCCCACAAGGCTCCATTCCCGCCTGGCCTGAGCCGCTATCGAATTCAGGCTCTGTCCCTTAAGGAGGCAATTAGCTTTGTTACTTATGGTCTCCTGGGCCGATATCTGCCAAAGGCGTAGGTAGTTCAGGCTCGGCTTGAGATGTAACTAATTGTGCTTGGCATTCTAAGTGCTTAAGCACTTACGCGCTGCATAGGGCAAGGAAATTTCCAGGGAAAATTCACCTTCGATTAAACGGTGGGTAAGGGCAAATAGCCATCTGCCCCTGCGTCGTCTGGTAGGATCATCTTCCAAAATCTCCCAACCTGGCATCTAAGTAGTTTTACGGATGGGCACCAAGCGTTCCCCAAACTTCCCAACTGCGTAAATCTTATTTATGGATACCTGATTATCAGTAAATCTACGCAAGTGATTCTGTTTTTCCTGAATGGGGCGATCGCTGGTTTAGTGCTTCCTTAAGACTGGATCCGCTTGAATCGTGAAATTTAGGAACTTGGCCACTCTTGCTGCGTCAAGGGAGGGGTGAAGCAACACTTTAAGAAGCCAGTGCAAATGGTAAGGTTTACCCAAGTCTCTT
>JAYKGU010000317.1:0-26913 GCA_035285585.1 Synechococcales cyanobacterium | reverse complement strand
GATCGCCCATCACCCCTGCATGGATGACCCCATGAATGCTGCCAAATTTTGCCAATCCCGCTGCCACCACAGCCTTCACTTGGCTTTCATCTGCCAAATCAGTACTAAACCACAGATAGTCCGCTCCCACCGCTCCCAAGCTCTGAAGTTTGCGTATGAGGCGGCTGACCTCGTGCTGGGGGCCATGGGTAGCCATCCACGGCTCCCATTCGTCCGGAGCGGGCAGGCCAGGGCGACCGATCAGCACCAGTCGGGCCTGCCATTCCTGCTGCAGTGCCTGGGCGTAGACCATTCCCAGCCCTTCCACCAGATCTCCGGCAATTAAATAGGTGCCCTGCGGTCTTAGGGGCGGTTGACCCTCCGGCAGGGGCAGCGGCTCGTAGGTTTGCACCCAGCGGTAGCCATCCCGATAGGCCACCGTCGGCTCGGTCGCCGCCAACTCCCGGTACAGGCTGTCAACCAATCCTTCAGACGGGGCGGTGCCTTCTGGGGGCACGGCCACATCCAGGCAGCGGCAGCGAATTTTTGCCCACTCTTGGGGAATCACCTTCCCCAGCCCAGACAGCATCGCCTTCAGGGGATTTGTCGAGTCTGTGCCCACCACCGCATGAATTCCCGTCGTAACAACCGTGAGGGCAACGGGGGACGGGTCATCCACTGCCACAAGTGCCTGGGTCAGATGGAGCAAACTGTAGAAACCAAAATCCAACGCGGCTGACTCGTCCACGAGGCTCCAGCCATGCACCCAGTGGGTTGGCTTCTGACCGGCAGCTTCCAGAGACTGCATGAGCGCTTGATAATCCTCAAACTTGCGAGGGTTCAGGGTGTAGTGGTCTTCTTGCTGGGAGAACTGAGGGCCAGCTTGTACCGTTATCACCCTTTGCCCATCTGCCGTTAGACGCTGAGCCAGGGCAGAGCCGATGGCCTCGGCGGTAAAGATGATCCAGATGTCACCCGTAGGCGGCTGGTGATGGGTCAGATGAGCACGTTTCCAGGATGGCCCATAAAACCAGTCTGCCAGGTTTGCTGCTTTGGTCTCTGGTGCTGGCTTTGGTGCCGCTAACCCCGCCGAATTCAGCGCCACCCAGTAACGCTGCCGTTCAAAGGGATAGGTGGGCAGCGCCACCCGCCGCCGCTGCTCTTGAGCATGGTAGCCCGACCACTGTACGGGGACGCCCGCCAGCCACAGACGGCCCAGGCTATTCAGCATGACGGTCGTATCGGCGATCGCCTCCTGGGGATGGGGCAGTGAGTTAAGCACTGGCACATCCACCCCGGCAGCGGTCACCGCTTGCTGGGCCAGCGTCTTCAACGTGCGCCCTGGCCCCACCTCTAGCAGCATGGGATTGGGCGACTTCAACAGTTCCTGCACTCCGGCGTAAAACTGCACCGGCTGTCGCAAGTGCCGCGCCCAATAAGCTGGATCGGTTGCCTCTGCGGCGGTCAGCCAGGTGCCAGTGACGTTCGAAAGCAGATCAATCTGGGGGGGATGCAAAGAAATTTGACGCACCCTGGCCTCGAATGGGGCCAGCACTGGCTCCATCAGCGGCGAGTGAAACCCGTGGGCAGTCTGGAGCCGACGGTGGCTAATGTTTTTAGAGTTGAGCAGGGCCTGGAACGACGCGATCGCCGCCTCCGTCCCCGACACCACACACAGCTCCGGCCCGTTCACCGCCGCAATCACCACATTGTCGGGCAGGAGTGGAGCCAGCACTGCCTCTGAAAGCGCAACGGATAGCATCGCCCCCGCTGGACATCCCTGCATTAGTTCTCCCCGCGCCGCCACCAGCCGCAGCCCATCCTCCAGGGAGAACACACCAGCCATACAGGCTGCTACATACTCGCCAATGCTGTGACCCATCAGCGCCTGCGGCTCAATCCCCCAGGAGAGCCAGAGCTGAGCCAGGGCGTATTCGAGGGCGAAGAGGGCGGGTTGAGTGAGGGCAGTGGAGTGGATGGGTAGAGGGGGGGATGGATTTTGGATTTTGGATTTTGGATTTTGGATGCCTGCTACCTTTTGTCCTGGCTCCTGGCTCCTGACTCCTGACTCCTGATTCCCATTACCAACTTCTCCATACATCACCTCCAGTAACTGGACTCCTTCCTCGGCCAAAATCTCCGCACAGCGATCTATGGCCTGTCGAAAGGTGGGTTCGGTTTTGTAGAGGTCGTAGCTCATGTTGGGGTATTGGCTGCCCTGGCCGGAGAATAGGAAGGCGATCGCCGGAGACGCGGTGTTAGCAATCTGGGTAGGAAGGTCGCCGGACGTTAGCTGCTGGATGGCCTGGGCCTGGGTGTGGCAGAGGCAGATGCGGCGGTGGGCGAAGGAGCGGCGACCCACCTGAAGCGTATAGGCCACATCCGCTAAGTCGAGATTGGGATGGGCTTGCAGATGCTGAGCCAGATTCGCCGTCGCTTTTGCTAGCGCCGTTGCCGTTTTCGCCGAAAGCACCAGTAAATGAGGGGGTTGGTCTGTTGCTGTTTCTGGATTAAGGAGTTGATGGGTCGATGGGTCAATGGGTCGATGGATCAATGCATCCACACTCTCACTCATCCACCCATCCACACTTCTTCTGCCTTCTGCCTTCTGCCTTCTGCCTTCCTCCCCCCCTTCCTCCAACACCACATGCACATTCGTTCCTCCCATGCCAAAGGAACTGACGCCCGCCCGCCGAGGGGTGCCATTGCGGGGCCAGTTGCTGAGCTGGCGCTGCACAACAAAGGGACTGTTGGCAAAGTCGATTTTTGGGTTGGGCTGCTGGAAATGGAGGCTGGGCGGAATTTTTTGGTGCTTTAGGGCCAGTGCGGTTTTGATTAGCCCAGCGATGCCTGCGGCAGCATCCAGATGACCCAGGTTGGTTTTCACTGAACCGATGGCGCAGGGGCCTGGATGGTTGCCAAAGGCTCTGGTCAGGGCCGCGATCTCGATGGGATCGCCCAGGGCAGTGCCAGTGCCATGGGCTTCAACGTAGCTGAGGCTGGCGGGGTCGACGTTGGCCCGCTTCAGGGCCGCTGCGATAACGGCGGCTTGCCCGGTGACGCTGGGGGCGGTGAGGCTAACCTTCTCGGCTCCGTCGTTGTTGATGGCAGAACCTTTGATAACGGCGTAAATGGAGTCACCATCAGCGATCGCCTTTGATAGCCGTTTCAAAACCACAATGCCGACTCCGTTGCCAAACACGGTGCCCTGCGCAGCGGCATCGAAGGCGCGGCAGCAGCCATCGGGGGAGGCGATGCCATCCCTCTGGTAGCGATAGCCCTGGGGAGCGGTGTTGCCGACGGTGACGCCGCCTGCCAGGGCCATGTCGCATTCCCCCTGGAGGAGACTTTGGCAGGCCTGGTGGACGCTCACCAGCGAAGTAGAGCAACCGGTCTGGATGCCGCAACTTGGCCCCTTGAGGTCGAGCTGGTAGGACACGCGGGTGGTCATCAGCCCCATGACGTTGCTGATGACGGCCTGCACGATGTCGACGGACGCTCGCAGCTTGGGGTCGGAGAAGAGGTTGACCAGATAGCTGTTGAGGGCAGCTCCGCCATAGACGCCAATGTGACCCGGATACTGACGGCTGTCGTAGCCCGCATCTTCCAGGGCGGCCCAGGCGCACTCCAAAAATACCCGGTGCTGGGGGTCCATCAGCTCGGCTTCGCGGGGGGAGTAGCCAAAGAAGGCGGCATCAAAGCCATCCATTTCGGAAAAGCTGGCGCAGGCACGGACGTAATCGGGCTGCTGAAAGGTTTCCGGCGAAACTCCGGCGTCTTCAAGTTCCTGGTCGGACAGCCAGCGAATGCCCGACTGGCCTGCTATCAGCAACTGCCAGAGTTCGTCAATGCTATCGGCCCCCGGAAACCGACCCGCCATGCCGATAATCGCCACCGATTCATTTCTGGCCTGCTCAATGGCTTCTAGCTGCGATCGCGCTTCCCGCAATGCTCGGAGGATGCGTTCGTCAGTCGATGGGGGTGCTTTGGATAGATGCTCGGTCATAGGGGTTGATTGAGTAAGCGTTCTAGGGCAAATAGTTCTTGAGCAATGGGGTCGTCAGGTTGTTCTGGAGGTCTCTGGCGCTCCGGCTCCTCCGGTGGGGGTGGCGAATCGGGGTGCGGGCTTTGCAGCACCGCTGCCGCCAGGTGCTTGGCCAGTGCTGCAATGGTCGGATGCTCGAAGATCACGGTCGATGAAACTGGGGTGCCAAGCTGCGTATCCAGGCGGTTTTTCAGCTCGATCGCCATGAGTGAATCCATACCCATGTCGAAAAAGCCCAGCTGGGGATCGGGGAGCTGATGGGCAGGTCGTCCCAGGACTTTGGCCACCTCCTGCTGGAGGGCGGTGGTGAGAAACGGCAGGCGCTGCCGCTCTGGCAGGGTCTGTAGGCGAGACCGCCAGTCGGGGGCAGGGCCGACCGAGGGAGCCGACTGCTGGAAGCGCTCGAAGAAGGCATCCGTCCGGCCCTGGCTGAGGAATTGGGGCCAGCGAATCGGAATCACGCCGAGCTGCGGCTGGGTCGGCTGGGCGAGTACCTGGGAAAGGATGTGCAGTCCTTCAGCAGGGGCGATCGTATCCACACCCCTGGCCTGCATCTGCTGATCCACCTGGCGTTGGGCCGCCGCTCCCACCCCCGACCAGGCTCCCCAGTTAATGCTCAGCCCCGGCAGTCCCAGGGACTGCCGGTGATGGGCCAGGGCATCCAGAAAGGCGTTGGCAGCGACGTGACTGCCCTGCCCCGGCGATCCTAACAAAGACGCCGCCGAGGAAAACAGCACAAAGAACTCCAGCGGCTGATCCTGAGTCAACTGGTGCAGGTGCCATGCTCCATACACCTTCGGGGCCAATACTGGCTCCATCCGTTCCCAGGTCAACTGCCGGAGAACGCCGTCATCCAGTACCCCCGCCGCATGGATGACCCCGTTTAAAGGGGTTTTGAGGGAGGCGATCGCCCCTGCCACTTCATCCCGCTTTGAAACATCCGCCTGGAGGACCGTTACCCTGGCTCCTTTGTTTTCCAGTGTCTGTATTTGGGTTTGGGCATCAGGTGGGATATGGGGGAGCGATCGCCGACTCATCAGCACCAGATGGCACATCCCCTGGTCTGCCAGCCACTGGGCCGTGAGGAGGCCGAGTCCGCCCAGGCCGCCGGTGATCAGGTAGGTGGGTGGATTTTGGGTTTTGGATTTTGGATTTTGGATTGCCTCTGCTGGGTGGGTAATAGATAAGACGATTTTGCCGGTGTGCTGGGCTTGCTGCATGTGGCGAAAGGCACTGATGGCGGTGGTGATGGGGAAAACTCGGTGGGGTGGGGGATGAAGCTGTCCAGCCTCGAAGGCTGGGACGAGGGTTTTGAGCATGGCCTGTATTTGTTGGGGAGCCTGTTGGGCCAGGGATAGCAGGTCGACCAAATGGTAGGCCGCTTGAGGCTTTACGGCGGCCACTTGCTCGATACTCCACACATCACGCTTGCCGATTTCCAGGAACCGTCCCTGGGGTTTCAGCACTGATAGGCTTTTGGGGATGAAGTCGCCAGACAAGGAGTTGAAGACGATGTCGACTCCCTCCCCCTGGGTGGCGGCGAGTAGCGCTTCGGCAAAGTCGAGGCTGCGGGAGTTTATCACCTGCCGGACGCCCATTTGCTTGAGCACGTCCCACTTGGGAGGACTGGCGGTTGCGAACACTTCTGCGCCTCGGCTCAGGGCAATCTGCACTGCCGCCATGCCGGTGCCCCCAGCAGCGGCGTGAATCAGTACTCGTTCTCCTGGCTGCACCTGGGCAATTTCTACCAGGGCATGGTGAGCGGTCAAGAAATTGGCGGGAATGGTGGCGGCTTCAATGGCGCTGAGTCCCTGAGGCTGGGGTATCGCCAGCACCGCAGGCACCGTGACGTACCGGGCAAAGCTGCCCGCCGCCAGTGCTATGACGCGATCGCCCACCTGCAAGTGCGCCACATTTGGGCCTGTGGAGACGATTTCACCCACACATTCCACCCCCAGCCAGTCCCGTTCAAAGGGCAGCAGCCCCAGCGTGTCCAGCACGTCAATGAAATTCAGTCCGGCGGTGACGACCCGAATCTCCACCTCATCCGGCCCAGGCGGACGACGCGCCCAGGGTTGAAGCTGAAGATTGTCCGGCGTTCCCCGGGTGGGGATAGCCAGCCGGAAAGAGGCATGAAGATCTGGCAATTCTGGAAGCTTCAGAGGAGCCATCAGGCTGACTCGGTCCAGTCTCGCCACCCAACGCTGGCCCTGGCGATAGGCCACAGCTTCTTCTCCCGGCTCAGTCGCCAGTTCCGCTGCCAGATCTAGCATCTGCTGCTCGGGGAGTGTGTGGGGATCCAGATCCAGCCGACGGCAGCGCAGGGCCGGATGCTCCAGCGCAATTACGCGCCCCAATCCCCAGAGCGGTGCCTGGGCTGGATTAACCACTGATGAATGGACAGCCCCTTGAGTTACCAAGTAGAGCTGGGGCAGTGGGGAAAGATCCGCCAACATCTGCACCAGGTGCAGCAAACCGCTATGGCTGCGCTCAAGCATTTTTGGCTGGAGGGATGCTGCTGAGCTGGATAAATAGACAACCTTTTTGGGGACGGTGTTAGCAGTGGCCAAAGCCTGCCAGAGCCTCCGAAAATCCTCTGCTCTGAGGGGATTGAGGGTAAAGGTGTCAGGGGTTGGTTGGGAGTCGCGATCGCCCCATTCCACCCACACACAGTGGATGCTCCACGTCTCCAGCGCCTGGGCCAGCACCTCAGCACCAGCCCGATTCTCGGCAAAAACCAGGCAAGTTTCCGCCTGACGCTGCTGGACGACGGGACGCACGGCGATTGTGCGATCGCCCACAGCCGGGGCAAATGGCCCTTTGTCCTTACCAGATTCACGCTGCGCCACCAGCACCGCCTGCGGTAGGTTGGGTTGAACATCGTGAAACCCAACGCTATCTTGAAACCCAACGCTGGAAGGGGTTTCGTTGGGTTTCGCTGGCGCTCTACCCAACCTACGGGGGAAAAGTTCTGGTTGAAGGATGGTAGCGGTAAACCCACTTTCCTCCAGCAGGGTCTGCCACTGACCTGCCGACAGCAGCGGATGGTGGGGCCGCAAATCTCGATCCGTAAACTTCCACCAGCCTTCCGTTAAGCCAAAAATCAGGTCAAGCCATGTCAGAGGCTGGGTACTCTCCAGCAAAATCAGCTCACCGCCAGGGGCCAGTAGCTCCCGCACCTGCATCAAAGTTTGCCGCAGGTCAGCAGTGGCATGGAGGACGTTGGCCGCGATGACCAGATCAAAGGGCTGCTGAAATCCCTGCTCAGTGGGCGATCGCTCAATATCCAGCACCCGGTAGTGCACAAAAGCATAGTCCCGAAACCGAGCCTGGGCCTTAGCCAAAAGCAGGGGCGAAACATCGGTGAAAACATACTCCACATCCCGAAGGTGCGGCAGCAGATGGGCAGTCGTGCCCCCCGTGCCCGCACCGATTTCCAGAATGCGGATAGGGCGTCGAGGTTGGGCGATCGCCACCGCCACCACCCGCTGCACCAAAGAATTCATAACCTGCGCCCCAACTGAAGACTCATAGAGCCGAGTCAGGTCGCTCAAGTCCCCGTTAGGAAACAACAGCGTCAGAGGATCAACCTCGCCCCGCAGCACGGCAGCCAGGTTTTCGCCACAGCGGGTAAGGAGGGGGAGTTCGGCACTCAGGATTTTGGATTTTAGATTTTGGATTTTGGATTTTAGATTTTGGATTTTAGATTTTGGATTCTGGCTCCTGACTCCTGACTCCTGACTCCTGACTCCACCTTCTGCCTTCTGCCTTCTGCCTTCTGCCTTTCCCAAAAGATACTCAAACAATCGCCCATGCCGGGGGGCAATGCCCCAGATTTGGGTCAGTTCAGTTGGCGTGAAGATGGGGGGGAGTTTGCCGAGGGTGGCGATCGCCCCCTCCATGTAGGCTAAACTCAGAGCCTCCAGTTCCGGTAGAAGTTGCTGGTAGGCGACGACCTCCGGCTGATTGAGCAAATTCGCGAATTCGGGGGCAACCTGGCGGCAAATTGCGTCAGGCGATGGTAGAAATTCGACTGGGATTGGAGCATTCGGGAGCAGCTGGGCCTGCCAATCAATCTGGTAGAGCCAGTCCTGAAACGGTGGAGAGCCGAGCACCCGGTCAGTAGGGACGGGACGCAGCTTCAGCCCCTGCAACGTGCCGAAGAGTTGTCCATCAGGTAGGAAAATCTGCAGGTCTGCGGTGGCTTCTCGCTCTCCGGACTGTACCTGAGCATGACACCAGAGCGAATCGCTGTTCTGCGATAAACCCACCCCCGGCTGCAAATAAACCTGAGCCATCCCAGCCGGAAGATAGGTTTTCGCTTGCGGGTGATCCAGAAATACCGCCGCCAGACTTTGCAGGCAAGCATCGAGCAGCACGGGATGGAATTGATAGTCCGCCGCCGTCGGGTGCAGGGCATCGGGTAGGCGGAGCTGGCTCAGGACTTCATTTTCTCCTTTCCAAATCCGTTCAATGGCACGGAAGCGATCGCCATAGGTGACGCCCTGCCCTGCCAGCCGTCCATAGCACGCCTCTACAGAGATCGGCTCACAACAGCGGGATTGGAGCAGAGTCAAATCCGCCGCTGCCCCGGTAGGGTTTGCCCCCATCTGACCACTGGCATGGAGCACCCAGTCTGAGCCAGCTTGGCTGAGGATTTCAAATCGATGTCGCCGTCCTTCTGGAGGAAATACCAGCAACTGCAACGTTTTGGGTCGATTCAGCACCAGAGCCTGGTGGAGGGTTACGGCCTCCAGAGCCAAAGCTTCGTCGAGTTGGAGGTGGCGGAGGGCGGCGATCGCCATCTCCACAAACCCCGCTGCCGGAAGGACTACCGCTCCAAAGACCTGGTGATCCTGAAGGTAAGCAGGGGAGCTTGGGCTGATATGGCCTTCAAAGCGGCGGGTCGTGGTGCGAGGGAGGTTGAGCGGCTGACCGAGGAGGGGGTGGGTAGCTGGGTGGATGGGTGGGTGAGTGGGTGGGATCTGGTCAATGTCAACCCAGTAGCGCTGTCGTTGGAATGGGTAGGTGGGGAGGGAGACTCGTTGATGAGGGAGGGTTTGATCTAATGCATTCCAATTGATAGGGACACCGGCAACGTAGAGGTCGCTCAGGCTGGTCAGGAGGGTTTGCCAATCGGCCTCTGGTCGTAAACTGGGTAACCAGAGCGCCTCGGTGTCTGGCACACAGGTCTGTCCCATCGGCAGCAAAATTGGCCTGGGTCCCAGTTCGATAAACGTATTGTATCCCCTATCTGCTAAGGTTTTCATCCCCGCTGCAAACTGCACGGGCTGGCGGATGTGGTTCACCCAGTGCTCAGCGCTGGCGAGGTCTATCAACTGCCCCGTCACGTTAGAGATTAACTCCATCCTTGGCTGAGCGTAGTTTACCGTACGGGCGATCGCCCGAAATTCTGCCAGCATTGGCTCCATTAGCACCGAGTGAAAAGCATGGGAGACCAGCAACGGTCTGGTTTTAATCTCCCGTTCTGCTAGTGCCACCATCGCGGCCTCCAGGGCAGCCATTTCTCCCGAAATCACCACTGCCTCTGGCCCATTAACGGCAGCAATGGCAACCCCCTCTGGCAGAATGCTGGCAACTGGCTCCGCCGCAGCCATCACGGCCACCATGCCCCCCCCTTCTGGTAGCGCCTGCATCAAGCGGCCCCGCGCTACCACCAGCCGCAGCCCCTCTTCCAGGGAAAATACTCCTGCAACGCAGGCCGCCACATACTCACCCAGGCTGTGTCCCATGACGCCGACGGGTTTGATACCCCAGGAGAACCACAGCTGGGCCAGGGCATATTCGAGGGAAAAAAGGGCGGGCTGAGTGTGGGCAGTAGAGTGGATGGATGGATGGGGGGATTGATTTTGGATTTTGGATTTTGGATTTTGGATTCCTGCTATTGCCCGTTCTGACTCCTGACTCCTGACTCCTGGCTCCTGACTCCTGACTCCTGGCTCCTGACTCCTATTGCCTCCTTCGTTATCAATCATTTCCAACAAATCAATTCCTTTTGCCGCTAAAATCTCAGCGCACCGATCGATTGATTGCCGAAAGATGGGTTCGGTCGCGTATAGCTCTCGGCCCATGTTGGGGTATTGAGAGCCTTGGCCAGTGAATAGGAAGGCAATTTTATAAGGGATGCGGGGTGGGTTGGTGAGAGGGTTCGTGGGGTGGGCGATCGCCCGAAGCTGGCTCTGGGCGTCTTCAATGGAGTTGACCACGATCGCTAGGCGGTGGGAAAAGTGCGATCGCAACTGATGCCCACTCCAGCAAATATCCGCCAGACTTGCATTCGCTTCGGGCAACCAATCCCCATACCGCTGCGCCAGCTCCCGCAAAGCACCCGCATCCTTTGCAGAAAGCGTCAGCAAATGGCAAGAACGTTCTCCTCCCCAACCCCCTCTTTCCTCCTTCTTCCCTCCTCTTTCCTCCTTCTTCCCTCCTCCTTCCTCCTTCTTCCCTCCTCCTTCCTCCTTCTGCCTTTTACTTGATTCAACAACCACATGGGCATTCGTGCCGCTAAACCCAAAGGAGCTAACCCCGGCAAATCGGGGCTGTTCAGCATTTGGCCAGGGTTGGGCTTCCTGGGTAACGGCAATGGGCAGCTCTGACCAGGAGATGTGGGGGTTGGGCCGATGGCAATGCAGGTGGGCGGGTAAGGTTTCATGCTGCATGGCCAGCACGACTTTGATCAACCCGGCAATTCCCGCAGCGGCTTCCAGGTGGCCGATGTTGGTTTTGACGGAACCGATGTACAGCGGCTGATCGGGGGAATGGCTGGTGCCAAACACCGCTCCTAGTGCCCCCACTTCAATGGGGTCTCCCAGGGAGGTTCCGGTGCCGTGAGCTTCAATGTAGCTGATCTGGGCGGGTTGGATGCCTGCGCTCTCCAGGGCCTGACGAATCACGGCCTGCTGGGAAGGGCCGTTGGGAACGGTTAGTCCGCCGCTGCGGCCATCCTGGTTGATAGCAGAGCCACGAATTAGCGCCAGGACGGTGTCGCCACTGGCGATCGCATCAGATAGCCGTTTCAGCACCACCACCCCACAACCTTCGCCCCGGCCAAAGCCATCGGCGGCAGCATCAAAGGTTTTACAGCGACCATCGACGGCTAGCATGTGGGCTTTGGAGAAGTTGATGCTGAATGTGGGTGAGATCAACCGGTTCACACCTGCGGCCAGGGCAGCATCGCACTCCCGGTTTCGTAGACTCTGGCAGGCTAGATGTACGGCTACTAAAGAGGATGAGCAGGCCGTGTCGACCGCTAGACTGGGGCCGGTTAATCCCAAACTATAGGACAGCCGCCCCGCCGCTACGCTATGGGAATTGCCGGTGGCCAGGTAGGCGTCAATATCCGTTGGGGGACGCCGCAGCAGGTGTTGGGAATAGTCGTTGCTGCTAATGCCCACAAATACGCCTACTGGTCGTCCGATCCACTGCTCAGGCACCACGCCAGCGTGCTCCAGTGCTTCCCAGGCAACCTCCAGGAGTAGCCGCTGCTGGGGATCAAGGCTAACGGCTTCTTTGGGGGCAATCCCGAAAAAGTTGGCATCAAAGTCCTGAAGCCTATCGACGAAGCCACCAAAGCGGGTGACCATCTTACCGGCTACATCTGGATTGGGGTCGTGGTAAGCGTCCGCATCCCAGCGATCGCCGGGCACTGAAGAAATAGCGTCCACCCCCTGCGCCAGAAGCTGCCAGAAAGTGGCAGGACTGTTCGCTCCTCCTGGAAAGCGGCAGCCCAGACCGACAACGGCAATTTCCATGCGGTCGGGCAGTATTGATGCCCCTTGGCTGGCCTGCTCCAGCTCGGAAACTCTGGCCTGTAGCTTTTCAATGACCCGCAGCGCTCGGGCCATTCGCTGATTGTTTGCAGTGGAATTGCTGTCTATCACGGGTCTGCCTAGTCCATCAAGTCGAGTATCAACTTAAGGCGGGAAAGTGGGGCGCGCCGCGCCCCACTTTCCCGCTAATCTTGTCCCGCTTCAAGCGGGAACCCCATCAAGTCTTCAAGGTCGGCAAGTTTTTGATCCAGTTGAGCCGCCAGATCAGCTTCAAAGGGCCAATCTGCGCTCTTTTCTTCTGGGTCAGCTACCGCCGCTGGTTCAGCTTTGGGGAGGATTTGATCAGCCAGGTAATCCAACAGTCGTTCCACCGTTGGATAGTCGAATGCCAGAGTGGCGGGCAGCGAGCAGCCCAAACTGCTTTGGAGACTGTTTTTCAGCTCCATTGCCGTGAGGGAATCTAGCCCCAAGTCAAAAAAGCCTCTTTGCCGATCCAGTTCATCGGGCGCAAAGCCCAAGGTCTGGCTGATTTGGGCACAGACATGAGCATCCAGCAGGCTTCGCTGCTGTTCGGCGGGCGTTGTTGCCAGCCGTTGCCGGAAGCTCACTGCCGATGGCGTGGGTCGAGGAGATTTTTCCTGTCGAAATGCTTCGAGAAAAGGGGACTGTCGCAGATTCCCCTGCCTCAGAAATTCAGACCATTGAATGGGAACGATACCAATCTGGGGAGCGACCCGCACCCATACCTGCTCCAACTGCTGCAAACCCTGTTCAGGCGAAATTAGCCCCACGCCCTGTAATCCAGCTAAAGTCTCTCTCTGCTGATACTTCAAGGCAGAGCCGATTTCCGACCAGGCTCCCCAGTTGAGGCTAAGGCCAGGTAGCCCGTGCGATCGCCGATAGTGCGCCAATCCATCCAAAAAAGCATTCGCCGCCGCATGGTTGGCCTGACCGGGAGACCCCAGGAGAGCTGCCGCCGAAGAGAACATTACAAAGAAATCTAAGGGCAAATCCTGAGTCAGCCGATGCAGATTCCAGGCTCCCTGAACCTTAGGAGCGAGCACCCGCTCAAACTGCGGCCAGGAAAGCTGACTCAATCGTCCGTCGCTCAACACGCCTGCCCCATGCACCACACCCCGCAGGGGATGGGGTGATTCAGCAATCCTCCGCAGCACCGCCGCCAGCGCCTGGACATCGCCCACGTCAACCTGCATCGTTTCGACCGTGACTCCCCGATTTCCCCATGCCTGAATTTGCGCCCGCACGTCTGGCATCGGTTCACGGCGACTAATCAGCAGCAGATGCTGGGCACCGTGAGCAATCATCCAACCTGCTGTCCGCAGCCCCAAACCGCCCGTGCCGCCCGTGAGCAGGTAGGTTCCGTCTGGGAGAAAGAGAGGATGGGGGGATGGGGGGATGGGGGAATGAGGGG
Source organism: Synechococcales cyanobacterium (assembly GCA_035285585.1). Lineage (GTDB taxonomy): Bacteria > Cyanobacteriota > Cyanobacteriia > CAKZMO01 > CAKZMO01 > JAYKGU01. Next base: position 13,667 of record JAYKGU010000317.1, on the reverse strand, counting down.
ATAGATTTTGGACTTTGGATTTTGGATTTTGGATTTTTTCTGCCTTTTGCCTTCTGCCTTCTGCCTTCCCCCTCCCCTCTTCTGCCTTCTGCCTTTTGTCTTCCCCCACAACAAGCACAATCTTGCCGACGTGCTGGGTCTGCTGCATTGTGCGGAAAGCTTCAGCCGCTTCTTCCAGGGGGAAGCTCGTTTGAGGTAGGGGGTGCAGCACGCCTGATACGAATTGCTGGCTCAGGGCTTGCAGCATTGACTGAATCAGGTGGGGCTGCTCTTGGCAAAGGGCCACTAGATTCACAGCGAAGTAGTCTTTTCCTGCTGGTACAGGCTCCTGATCCAGCCCCAATTCTACGAATCGGCCACCCTGGCGAAGGACGCCAAGGCTTGCTTTGCGAAACTCGCCCGTCAGGGAATTGAGTACCACATCAACGCCCTGGCCGTGGGTTAAAGTCATGACCTCATCAGCAAAGTCCAAGGTGCGGGAATTCAAAGTGTAGGTGATGCCCAACGCTCGCAGCGTTTCCCATTTGCCAGGACTGGCGATCGCGACAATCTCAGCATTGATAGATTGGGCAATCTGAATGGCAGCCTGTCCCACCCCACCAGCAGCAGCGTGGATAAGGAGGCAATCATCCCGCGTGAGTTGAGCTAAATGCACCAGACTGTAATGCGCCGTTAAAAACGCGACTGGAATCGTCGCAGCGGCTTCTGGGGTTATCCCATCAGGGATCGGGACGACCATAGCTCGATGAACCGTGACATACTGGCCGAAGCTACCCGGAGCAATTCCCATTACTTGCTGGCCTACAGCAAGATCCTGAACGGCTTTTCCAACTGCCACCACCTCTCCTGCGCACTCACAGCCCAGCGTCGGCTCACCCGGATACTGCCCCAAGGCTGTCAGCACGTCCCGAAAGTTCAGCCCTGTTGCCGCCACCCGAATTTCAATCTCATCCGCAGTAGGGGAACGGCGACCAACCGGTTGAAACGTCAGATTTGCCAATGTTCCCGGCTCTGAGATCATCAGCCGTACGGACGGGGCCGTTGATTCAATGGGCAAAGGCTGCAAGCGGGCAACTCGCCGCTGCTGCAACTGGAGACAAACCTGCGGTTCTGGGGAGTCTGCCAGCAATTCTGCCGCCAAAGGCTCCACCCCTGTTCTAGCTAAGTCTAAACAAGTACAGCGGAACTCGGGATGTTCCAAGGCAACCGTTTTGGCCAGTCCCCAAAGGGGCGATCGCGCCAGTCCAGCTTCTGTGATCCCCGGTGCCGTTGCTCCCTGGGTCACAAAATAAAGGCGGGGAGCCGGGGAAAGATTTGCCTTAATCATCGCCTGCACCAGATGTAAGCCTCGACGACAGGTTTCCCCAGAGATTTCGGGTAGGCGATCGCTCTCCACAGCCGTCTCCGTCAGGTAAACGATTCCCCGCCAGCAAGGCTCCATTTGCAAAATTTGCAAGAGTTGGGCCTCCAGATCAGGCGCTGACCAATCAAGGAAAAGTTCATCCTGATTTCTGGTGCTACCCAGCCTGGACGCGAACCCTGTAGAGGCAAATGGCCATTTGTCCCTACCGTGGGCGTTGGCTCCAAACAGATCAGACTGCACGAGCAAAGAAGACCATCCTTGCTGTAGGAGATAATTCCTTAACGGTCTACCCATTTCGGAGGACTCAGCCAGGATCAGCCAATGGGCTGCCACTGCTGAAGTCGATCCCGGCACCTCATTACGCTGGGCCATCATCACCGTTTGCGGTAAATCGGGTTGAACATCGTGAAATCCAACGGAGATGGCTTTGTTGGGTTTCGCTGGCGCTCTACCCAACCTACGGGGGGAAGATTCCGGTTGAAGAATGGCGGTAGTGAATCCGCTCTGCTCCAAAAGTTCCAGCCACTGGTGGGCTGACAGTAGCGGATGATGGGGCCGCAGGTCATAGTCGGTAAACTTCCACCAGCCTTCCGTTAGACCAAAAATTAGATCAAGCCACACCAGAGACTGGGTACCCTCCAACAGAATCAGCTCACCACCAGGAGCCAGCAGGTGACGAACGTGGGTCAGGGTTTGCCGTAGGTCTGTGGTGGCATGCAGGACATTGGCAGCGATGACCAAGTCAAAGGGCTGCTGAAATCCCTGTTCAGCGGGCGATCGCTCAATATTCAACAGCTCATAACTCACGAAGGAATAATCCTGAAATCGCTCCTGGGCCTTGGTGAGGAAGAGGGGGGATACGTCGGTAAAAACATACTCCACGTCCCGCAGGTGGGGCAACAGGTAAGCCGTTGTGCCGCCAGTGCCCGCACCAATTTCTAAAATGCGCAGGGGATGTCGAGAGGGGGCGATCGCTGCCATCACCGCCCGCTGCACCAGAGAATTCATCACCTGTGCGCCGGGCGATCGCTCATACAGTTGCATCAAATCACTGAAGTCCCCCTCTGGAAACAGCAGCGCCAGAGGATCGACCTCGCCCCGCAGCACGGCAGCCAGGTTTTCGCCGCAGCGGGTGAGGAGAGCGGGGATTGTGGATTGTGGATTGTGGATTGTGGATTTTGGCTCCTGACTCCTGACTCCTGACTCCTGACTCCTCGCTCTTCCTTCTTCCTTCTTCCTTCCTCCTTCTTCCCTCTTCCTTCTTCCCTCTTCTAAAAGTCGCTTAAAGAACTTCTGATGTTGGGGCGCTATCTTCAGATTGGCAGCAAGGTTTTGACTGTTTGGTGCTTCATCAAGCTGCGGTGACCAGCCGAGCTGTGTCAGGGCTTGAGCTGCGTAGTCAAGGCTGAGGTCGTCTAGCTGTGGCAGAAGGGCTTGATATTCTACAAACTCAGGCTGGGAAATTAGTTCAGTGAAGTAGGGAGCGATCAGGTTGCAAATGGTTTCTGGCGGCTGGAGGCGGTTTGTGGCCTGGGTTGGGAGTGGCTGCAGTTGCCAGTCTACCTGATAGAGCCAGGTTGCCTCGGCGGGGTTTGATGGGTACGTTGCTGCTGATAGCGATTGGGGAGAAGCTGGGTGAAGTCGCAGTCCGTTTATGGTGGCGATCGCCCATCCATTCACATCAAGAAGCTGCACATCAATTACCAGATCTGGCTGATCGGTCTCCGTTCTTTCAGAATGTCGCAGCTTTGCATACACCCATTCCGGCAAGCCATTCTCCGCCTGATACAGGCGCAAACGCTCAAGCCCAACGGGTAGGTAAGTGGCTGAAAATAATTGCTGGTCCAGGGTCGCGCCTGCAAGCTGTAAGCCCGCATCTAGCAGAACTGGATAAAGGTGGTAATTCTTTAGATCGGCCCATTGCTCCTCGACCAGGCGAATTTGAGCCAGCGCTTCCCCTGAGCCGCACCGAATCCACGTCAAGATGCGGAACTGAGGACCATAGGCAATCCCTCGTCGCTGATAAAGGTCGTAGAAAGTGGCTGGGTCTACTTCATCAGTGAGTTCTACCTGCTTTGCTGCCAGGGGAAATTGAGTGGGCTGATCGTCTCCAGATTTGATTGCCCCCCTTGCGTGGCATTGCCAGGTGGATTCAGGCGATGGTCCCTGGCTGAAAATTTCAAATTCAGAATCCCCTGTGGGTAAGCGCGTGACAACGGTTTGCACCAGGACGCTCTCGGTCTCAGGTAAAATCAGGCTTTTGATCAGAGAAACATCGTGAAGCACCAGGGGCGTCGGCAAGAAGGCATGGGCAGCAGCGATCGCACTTTCCAGATAGCTCGCCGCAGGCATCACGACCGCTTCAAACACCCGGTGATCCTTCAAATAGCTGGGCGAATTCTGATGGAGCTGTGCTTGAAAGTAGCGTACCGTTTCGCCTGCCAGGGGGAGGGGGGAGCCGAGGAGGGGGTGTATGGGTGGATGGGTGTATGGGTGGATGGGTACGGCTGTGCGCCCATATGGAGTGGAGCTATCGGAATCCATCCAGTAGCGCTGGCGTTGGAAGGGGTAGTTGGGTAACTGTATCATGCGGTGGGGGTGCGATCGCTCAAACCCGGCCCAGTCAATCGTTGCTCCTGCAACATAGAGCTGTCCCAGGCTGGCGAGCAAGGTCTGCCAGTCTGCTTCGGGCCGGAGACTAGGCAGCCACAGGGCGTCTATCTCTGGCAAGCAAGTCTGGCCCAGGGACAACAGCACTGGCTTTGGTCCAATTTCGATAAAGATATCGTAGTTCTCTACTGCTAATGCCTGCATCCCCGCCGCAAACTGTACGGGCTGGCGGATGTGGTTCACCCAGTATTCAGCGCTGGCTATTTTGGGGGAGGCAAGCTGTCCGGTCACGTTAGAGATCAGTTCCACCTGGGGCAGGGCATAGCTCACGGTGTTGGCAACTTCCCAAAATTCTGCCAGCATCGGCTCCATCAGAGCCGAGTGAAACGCATGGGAAACTTGCAGTGGCTTGGATTGAATGCCCTGCTCGGTCAGAGCCGACACGACGGATGCCAATGCCTGCAAATCCCCGGAAATCACCGATGCCTCTGGCCCATTCACCGCGGCAATGGTGACACCTTCGGGCAGCATTCCTGACAGTTGCTCAACTGAGGTCATCACCGCCACCATGCCGCCCCCTTCAGGAAGCTGCTGCATCAAACGACCTCGCGCCATCACCAGCCGCAGCCCATCCTCCAGGCTGAAGACTTCGGCGAGACAGGCCGCTACGTATTCTCCCACGCTATGCCCCATGAGGCCATCAAACTCAATGCCCCAGGAACGCCAGAGCTGGGCAAGAGCATATTCGAGGGCGAAGAGGGCGGGTTGGGCGTAGGAGGAAAGGCAGGAGGATGAAGAATGAAGGATGAAAGGCGCTCCTGATTCATCCTTCTGCTTTCTGCCTTCATCCTTTCCATAAAGTACTTCCAACAAATCGATTCCTTCTGCCACCAAAATCTCAGCACACTGATCGATCGTCCGCCGAAAAGTTGGTTCGGTTTCGTATAGCTCTTGGCCCATGTGGGGGTACTGGGAGCCTTGGCCGGTGAATAGGAACGCGATTTTAGGATGGGGGAGGTTGATGCTCTGGGTGATAGTTTCGGAGGAAGGGTTGCCGTTTAGATAGGTTTCCAGCTGTTGGCAGAGTTGGGATAGATTTGGAGTGACCAGGGCAAGACGGTGATTGAAGTGCGATCGCCCCACGCTGGCTGAAAAGCAAATATCGGGCAGGGCTGCTTCCACGGGGGAATTTAGCCAATTCCTGTAGCGTTGGGCAAGCTGTTGAAGGGCTTCCTCACTGCGGGCAGAGAGGATTAACAGATGGAGGGGGCGTTGGTGGAGCTGATTTGAATCAACATTACCCCACTCCCCACTCCCCTCCTCCTGGGGAGCTTCTTCCAGAATGATATGAACATTGGTGCCACTCATACCAAAGGAGCTAATTCCGGCCCGTTTGCAGGTATCAGTGGCAGGCCAGGGGGTGAGTTGGGTGGGCACAGTAATGGCGAGTTGATCCCAGGGAATGTGAGGATTGGGGGTTTGCAGATGGAGGTGAGGGGGAATTTGCTGGTGATGGAGGGACAAAATCACTTTGATTAAACCGGCCACCCCAGCGGCGGATTCTAGATGGCCAATGTTGGTTTTAACGGAACCGACCAGCAGGGGGGACGGACGCTGCCCCATCACCTGGTTAAGGGCCAGCACTTCGATAGGATCGCCGAGGCGCGTGCCCGTGCCGTGGACTTCTACATACTGCACCTGATGGGGGTCGAGTCCGGCATTAGCGAGAGCCTGCCGCAGCACCGCTGCCTGAGCTGCGCCGTTGGGGGCGGTGAGGCCGTTGCTGCAACCATCGTGGTTGACAGCGGAGCCGCGCACCAGGGCCAAAATGGGATCCTGGTTATCAATGGCATCCGACAGCCGCTTCAGCACTACTACGCCACATCCTTCACCCCGACCATAGCCATCTGCGGCGGCATCAAAGGTTTTACAGCGGCCATCGGGGGCCAGGGCTTTAAGCTTGCAAAATCCAATGGTTGGTTCCGGAGAAAGCATTAGGTTAACGCCGCCTGCCAGGGCCAGGTTTGCCTCCCCGTTACGCAGACTTTGGCAGGCCAGATGCACGGCCAGCAGTGACGATGAGCAGGTGGTGTCGAGCTGCATCGTCGGCCCCTGGAACCCAAAGGTATAGGCCAGTCGGCCAGCGGCCAGGCTGCGGGTGTTACCCAGGCTGCTGTGGGCATCAATCTGAGTCAGGTCGCCGGAGCGGACGCTGAGCTGGGCATAGTCGTCAAAGCTGACGCCCACAAAAACGCCTGTGCGGCTGCCGCGCAGATCAAAGGGGGGCTGTCCGGCATTTTCCAGGGCAGTGTAGCTGGTTTCCAGCAGCAATCGCTGTTGCGGATCTAAGCTGTGGGCTTCACGGGGAGAAATGCCGAAAAACTGCGGGTCGAACTGGTCAATGCCGTCGATGAAGCCGCCGCAGCGGGTGTACATTTTGCCAGGGGCTTCAGCGTCGGGGTCGTAGAGAGCTGCAACGTTCCACCGCTGGGGCGGAATTTCGGTAATCGCGTCTATTCCATTGCGCAGCAGTTCCCAATAGGCTTCGGGCGTGTTAGCCCCGCCAGGAAAGCGGCAGGCCATGCCAATGATGGCAATGGGTTCGTTCTGCTGCTGGCGTACGGCGTCTAGCTCTGACCGCAGGGACCGAATCTGAAGCGTGGCTTCCCGCAGCAGGTCACGGTAGTTGGTCTGATGGGTAGGTGCGGTGCGATCGCCCGATTGTATCATCTTCGCCTCCCTTGCAGCGCCGCCAGCTCTGCCGCCAGCACGTCAGCCATTTCAGCTTCACTCAGGTCGTCCAGCGCCTGTAGTTTGGCTGAAGCATCAGCGACACCCAACGAAATCCGCTCTGAGGGCGGGTTCCCTTCCGCTGCACTCGCCCCACGGGTATTCTGGGAACTGGCAAAGGTCGCCAAGTGGGCTGCCAGGGTGGTAATGGTGGGGAAATTCCAGGCCAGGGTAGCATCCAGGGGCTGCTTAAGATCCAAAAGCTCCTCCAGCTCTTGAGCCAGCTCCACAGCCATGACCGAATCTACGCCGTAGTCGGCAAAGGCTTTGTTCGTATCCACATCAGAAGCCGCAAGACTGAGATGATGGGCCAACCATCGCACTAGCCACTGCTCCAGCGATCTGGCGATCGAAGAAAAGGACTGGCGCGGTTTTCCGACTACCTCAGGTTGCTGGCTATCAAGGCATTCGGAAATGGATTCGGTTGGAACATTACCGAATCCAGGGGCAAATCCCGTAGGGGCAAATGGCCATTTGCCCCTACCGTGGGGATAGGCAGAATTATCGCTTACGCCGTCATTCGGCAACGCCGCTTCGCTCGAAACGGGTTCCTTTTTTAGCAAAGCATCAAGGTCATGTTCCTCACCCGCCAGGGATTGCTCGATGTCACCAATAGCATCAGTGTATTCAGTAACCCACTCGGCGGTGACGGTGGCCGAGGCAGCAACGATTTCACTGGCAGTGGGGACAAGGGCCTGGGCCAGCTTCTGCTCGAAATAAAGTTGAGTCCACGTAATAGCCCTTGAAGAGGCGGTGCTAAGCGGCTGCTGAGCGGCAAGGAGAAGGGCGATCGCCCCCAACTCCCCAATCGCCAGATAGGCCCAACGATGGGCTGTTGAGGTATCGGCATGTACTCGCTGATATCGAGCTAGAATCTCCTCTGCTCCAGCAAACAGCCGTTCTGCCAGCTCTGGCGCGCCTAAATCTTGATGAATCAGTGTCTTCAGGCCAGAGCGGGGATGAAACATCTGTGCCCCTAGGTGCATTGCCAGGGTTTCCGTCGGCCCTTCAAAGATACGCAGCACCCGTGCATCCCGCAGAATTTGCGGAGCCAGGTTGGTTTCAATGTAGCCCCGTCCACCCAAACACTGCACCAGATCATCCGCCGCTTGCCAATAAAACTCGGGAGCCAGGATTTTACAGGCAGTGTAGGCTTCCGGCTGCACGTCTTTGCCCTCGTCTAATTGCTGGGCTATCCAGCCCACCAGCGCTGACAGCGCCGAAATCTGGGCCGTGAGTCTTCCCAGACGCGTCAGCAGAACGGGATTTTCCAGCAGGCGACCCGTGCTGACCGAGCGGCGAGAACTGTAGCGCAGCATGAGTTGAGCACAGCGCTTCATGCCACCGATGCAGGCGGAGGCGATCGCCAATCGGCCATATCTCATCGCATCCTGGGCGATCGCCATTCCCTGACCAGGCTGCCCCAAAAGCTGAGTTTCGGAAACGGGCACTCCTTCCAGATACACGGTATTTTGCACCATGCCCCGCATCCCCATCGTCAGTGCCTCTGTCCCCTGACTGAGTCCTGCCGTGCCTTTGCGGATGGCAAAGCCGCTGATGCCCGCCGCTTCCGGGTGCTGCACGAACACATTGATGATGCCCGCCCAGGCCGCCGAACCGCTCCAGATTTTCTCGCCATACAGCTGCCAGCCGCTGGTCCCATCCCCAACCACCCTGGACTGGATCGCGTTGGGGTTTGAGCCTGCTCCCGGTTCAGTCAGGGCAAAGGCCGCCAGCTCTCGCCCCGTTGCCAGTCGCGGCAGCCAGTCTGCCTGAAAATCGGGCGGGGCAGATTGCAGAATTGGGCGAATCCCCAGCACGTTGTTAAGGCCAACAAATAGGGCAAGGGTTGGATCAATGGCACCCAACTGCTCCAGCACCCGCAGCAGATCCCGATGGCCTAACCCCAACCCGGCATACTCATTGGGCACCTGCATTCCCAGCAGCCCCTGGTTGCCAAAATCAAGCACCACGCCAGGGGAAATGCACCGCCGCTCGTCCATCAGCCGGGAGTTAATGGATTCGCTGGCATATTGGCGCAGCCATTGAACCAGCGCTTCCGCCTGAACCGGATTACCTTTACTGGCAGACGGTACAGAGGGTTGATTGTCAGCATCCCCGGTAGGGGTAAATGGCCATTTGCCCCTACCCGGTTCGTCTCCAGATTTGGCAGTATCAATGGGCTTTGATGCAGACTCTGATAACGACCAGTAACTAACCGCATTAAGGGTACCGTTCTGAAAGGCAGCTTTACAAGCATGGCGCTGCACCTTACCGCTGGTTGTCTTAGGCACACTGCCAGGCTTGAGCAGCACCACCGTATGAACTTGCAGCCCATGCTGATAGGAAACGGCAGACCGAATTGCGTCAATGACTGCGTCGGCATTCAAGGATCGGAGGGCGGTGCGTTTCACTTCCTGCACGGCAATAAGTTTCTCAACGCCGTCAATCTCCAGACTGAAGGCAGCACCGGGTTGGGCCTGTACCGCTGCATGGCTTTGGGCGATCGCCTGCTCGATGTCCTGGGGATAGTGGTTCTGCCCACGAATAATCATCAGATCCTTGATCCGTCCGGTCACAAACAGCTCTCCATGCCGCAAAAAGCCCAGATCCCCTGTCCGCAAAAATGGCCCGGTACCATCCGCAAGTTCCGCTTTGAACGTCTCTTGAGTGGCTTGGGCTTGCTGCCAGTACCCCTGGGCGATACTGGGGCCAGCCAGCCAGATTTCTCCGACCTGCCCAGAACCACAGGGCTGATGAGTTTGGGGATCAACTATCACCATCACCTGCTCTGCCGCCTGCCCGCAACTCACCAGCCGCACCCCATCCTCCTGTGAGTCCACCACCTGCCCCTGAACCAGAGCCGTTCGCTCCACAGAGCAAGTCGCGGGTTGGGTCAGCTTTGCGCCGCCGGACACAAACAGCGTCGCTTCCGCCAGACCATAGCAGGGATAAAAAGCTTCCGCCCGAAAACCACATTCCGAAAAGGTTGCAGCAAACTGCTCCAGGGTGCCTGCCCGAACAGGCTCTGCCCCGATAAAAGCCAACTCCCAACGGCTTAGATCCAACCTTCGCCGCTGCTCGGGCGTAATTCGCTGCAAACACCGCTCGTAGGCAAAGTTAGGGCCGCCGCTGGTGGTGCCGCCCAGCTTTGAAATAGCCTGGAGCCAGCGAATTGGCTGTCGCAGAAGCGAGTCGGGGGACATCAGCGTGACCGGAAAGCCGCCGTAGAGGGGTTGCAGAATGCCACCGATTAAGCCCATGTCATGGTGAGGCGGTAGCCAGATCACACCGTAGCTGTCGGGAGAATGGCCAAACCGGTCGTAAATGAGCGCCAGATTGTGCATTAGGTTGTGATGGCTGACCATCACCCCTCGCGGTTGGCTGGTGGAACCGGAGGTGTACTGCAACAGGGCAATATCATCCATGCTAATTGCAGGATTCCACGGCTGATGCAGTGTTTCATCCTCTATTAACGGGGGGGACATACAGGCAATGGGATGGGGGACTTTGTCGGCTACCGCGTCTACCAGCGATCGCACCCTGGCCAACTGCTGAGAAGTGGTCAAAATCGCCCCTGGCTGGGCATCTGCAACGACGTGCTGCCAGCGGGCTAAGCCCTGATGGCGACCGGGTAAGGGGACGGGAACGGCGATCGCCCCCGCCTGCAAACACCCAAAGAAAGCCGCGACAAAGTCTAACCCCGTGGGAAAGGCCAGCAGGACGGGTTGGTTGGCAAATCCATTAAGCTGGGTAGCGATCGCGCTTGCTCGACCCAACAGCTCGGCGTAGCTCCAGCCAATTGTTGATGTCGGTAAATCTGGATATACATCATCGGGTAGGGGCAAATGACCATTTGCCCCTACCGGCATCGGTGAATTTGGGCACGAATCGTTTGGCAAAAATTGGTAGGCACTTTGCTGGGGCTGGTGCTCTGCTCGCCATCGCAGGATGTCCACCAGACTGATATTCGAGGTCGTTGTGATTCTTTGCCCAGCGGCAGTAAGTTTGGGGCCAATTGCTTGTGTCATAAGCGAACCTAAAGCCGTCATCACCAGCAAAATTAAGCTGGGTGATTGGTGCCAATATCAAAAACTAATTTCAAAAGTGCAAATAAGTTAAGGCAGGGTCATAAATAAAGTCAATGAGGTTCGCCCCTCGGCGGGGGGCAAACACCACCCTAGCTTCGTTTATTTATGGTTACCTACTTAACTATCGCCGGGTCGGGTAGCCATGCCCAACCTCGCTCCTTCAATCAGGCGGACTTGATCCATCACTTTAATTACCTGGCCATAATCAGCCTCCTCGTCCCCATGAATGACAACAATGGCACCTTGGCCCGGATTAATCTGTTGCTGAATGATGCTCCTTAAAGTTTCGATCTGAATTTCTTGACGGTTAAGGTACAGTTGCCCGTCCTTATCTAAGGTAATAGTAAAGGTCGCTTCGGGCTGTGGCTCCGCAGTTTCCGAACTGGGCAAGTTGACCGGCAGCCCTTCAAAGCGCGTTAAGAACAGCGTGGAGACGATGAAAAATGACAAGATGGCGAAGATGACATCAATCATTGGCAGGATGTTGATTTCCATTGAGTCGTCGTCTGATTCATCATCCAATACGCGCATGGTTGCTTTGCTCCTGATGGATGTCGCGGTAGTGCCATTCGTACAAAATTTCTAGTTGACTGCCGTATTCCTGCAGTAGAGCCACCTGCCGCCGATAGAAAGCCCGAAATAAATTGGCAAACAACAAGGCAAAAATGGCCACGACCATACCTGCCGCCGTGGAAACCAGGGCTTCGCTAATCCCGCCGGTTACCGCCTCGGCATTGGTGCCAACTTCACCAATGCGAATTGCAGCAAAGGACTGGATCAGGCCCAAAATGGTGCCGAGTAGGCCCAGCAAAGGAGAAACGGCCACAATGGTCTGGAAAACAACCGTGAAGCGTTTTAATAGAGGCAGTTCTGCCTGGGTTGCCCCTTCCAGGGCCAGGCGAAACTGGTTGGGGGAAGCTCCGTCCAGCTCCAGAGCTTCCAGAAAAATACGGGCAATGGGAAAGTTCAGGTTTTGCTTCAGGATGGGAAAGACTTCATTGGGGTTGTAGCGGTAGGTGGTCAACACGCGCTTGATCAGCGATCGCTGCCGTCTACTGACGCGGAGCCAAAACACCAGCCGCTCAATGGTGAGGATGAACGTCACAATTGAAAACAGGAGTAGGGGCCACATGACGATGCCGCCTGCGGCAAATACTTCGCTCGTGGACATTGCGTCTCGCTTTTCTAGCGTTGGGTGTTGGGTTGGTAGCTACAAACAAAGCCATCGTTTACAGACAATAGAGCTACATGAGAATAAATGTCAAGTTCTTTAGAGGCTGATTTCGGGTATCAACTTAAGGTGGGAGACTTTCCACAAATAGAATTCATACGAATACTCGGCGATCGCTCTCAGGCTCTGAGTCTACTCCCCAGCGCAAGCCCGCTACCGAAGGATATAGCAATGTTCACAAATGTTAGCACAGGCCATCGGTCGCCTATCCCTGAATCAGATTCTTCGCTATGCTTGAGAATGGTTTCCGATAAGAGTTGTCAATAGTGGCTGGACCTGGCAATGGGATTTTCTAAGTCATGCTTTGAGCAGTACAAGCGAGAGATTCGCATCCTGTGGTGGGTGCTGGCGCTGGGAACCCTGGCAGCGGCGGGGTTCCACATTTTTTCCGTGCCGCTGATGATCCGATACGCCACTAGCTTAACCGTGCTGCCCGACTTGACGGTTGAGCCGGAAGCGCCTCCGGTGGACTTGATTTTCATTGATGAAGCGGTGGTTCCGGAACCTGAAGTCACCAGCTCCCCACCCGCTGAGGAAGAAGCAGTTGCTGATGAACCGGCGGCGGCGGCGGCACAACCGACCCCACCTCCCCTGGCTTCTGAAACCGCTATTCCCCAAACCTCTAGCACCGTATCTGCCGATACCGTCCCCACTGATGTGGCGATCGCCGCTGAGACTGCCGCTGAGGGCGGAGAAGGAGCAGTGGGAAGTACCGATACCATCGGCCTGGTTTCTGGATCGGGCAGCACTGAGGGCGAACCCACTGCTCCCGTCACCCCGCCCAATGTGAGCACCCGCCAGCCCGTTGAAGAAATTGCGCGGGCCAGCCGTCCCAGTTTCCGCACGGTGACTTGCGACCCCTGTTCTCCACCGGAGTATCCCCTGTCGGAACAGCGCGATCGCCATGAAGGACAGCCGGTAATTAACGTCATTTTCGATCAGGACGGCAATGTGGTGGAAGCGGTGCTGGAAACCTCCAGCGGCAATGCCGAACTGGATCAGGCCGCTCTGGCAGAGGCGAGGGAGAACTGGCGATTCCGCGATCCTCACCGGCTGGGCGGCCAGGTGTCCGTTGAGGTCACCTTTGTCATTGAAGGATCGGAGCAGCACGAGGCGGCCCAAGCTGCCGGTCGTCGCGTTTCGGTTGATCTGCCGGAACAGCAAGCGATTACGCCGGTTGCCCCCGCTGCTGCCCCGGAAGCGCCTCCACCCGCCCCAGAAGCACCTGACGTAGAACCACCTGCTTCAGAACCACCTGCCCCAGAAGCACCTAACGTAGAACCCCCTGTTCCAGAAGCATCTGACCCATCACCCACCGACCCTGCCACTGGCGAAGCCGATGCCGCTGTCCCCGATGATCCCGAACTGCCCCCCATTGATCCCCTGCTGCTGGAATTGCCTGAGCTAATTCCAGATTCCAGCTCTGAAATCCCCGCTATGCCCTCTGTGCCATCCTCCATCCTTGACCCCAGCCCGCCCCCTGATGCCGCTCCAGAAGCAGACATGGAGGCCGCCAATGATTAATGTAAAAGACGTTGCTGAACCTGGGTGTGAATCCTGTAGGGGCAAATGGCCATTTGCC
>JAYKGU010000316.1:0-42922 GCA_035285585.1 Synechococcales cyanobacterium | reverse complement strand
ATAGCCCTGGCCTTGCCAGTAATTCTGGGAGTTCAAAGGAGCAAAAAAGGCTTGGAGGCGCTGGTTTGCCTCGGCTTGCACCGTTTGGAAGTTAGCACTGTCGTAGAGGTAGAGCGTGGCCGATATTTTAACTTTGACGTAGCCGGGTTCAACCACATGCAGTCGGGTGCTAATCAGACGGCGCTGATCAAGGAATTTTTTGATCGTATTTCTGAGATTTTCGCTATTTGCATTGGAGGAACGAGGCAACACGACCAGGCTGATATGCCCTTCTACGATCTGGTTGATATCTGAATTTTCTAAATCCCGTTCTGGCAAACAGTTGACCCGTGCAATCACACCGTCTGCACCAAATTCCTGCTGGGCCGTTCTCGTTTTTAGCCAGTCAGATAAAATAAGCTGCTCAAAGTCTTTGGCAGTCACGGCTCGGTGAGGCCGCCGCAGCTGGGTCAAAGTTTTCTGAATTTCTGCCTGGAGGAGGGCGGTTTGTTCAGTCGTCGATTTTCCTTCGGGTAGACTCCAGGGCGCTCCTTGCAGGAGCGATAGAAACGCCGCCTGATTGCGATCAGGAATTTGATTGACCCGATACAGCACCATTTCAGTTAACCATGCCAACAGCTCAATCAGGACAATGCCCGTATCCGAGGGGTTATGGTCGGTCCATTCGGGAGCTTCGACGGGGATGAGGGCGATCGCTTCTTCCACCAAATCAGCATAGGTGCGATCGTCCAGGTTGGGTAAAGGTAAGCCCATGGTTAATCTGCCTCTCCCAGTAATTTCAAAGTAACGACATGGCGGCCTGAGTAGACCAGGGTTTGCTGGTCAATGACAGCCTCTGCGGGTTGAATATCCAAAGCACGAACATAACTGACGCCAGGCACAGCTTCTAAAATGGCATAGAGGTCAGAATGATGCGGCTTACGACCAAAGCTCCACCCCAGACCTTGATTACCTCCATTCAAGGGATGTAGAAAGTGATGAATGCGCTGTTCTACAGCCACTCTCACCGCATCTGCACGGGTCACGGAAACGGGCACAATTTCGGCTGTGACTTTAATCTCCTGCCACTTTGGCCCCGTCACCCGCAGTTTCATCGTTGGCACGAGTCGCGCCTGAAGAAAGGTTTCCACCCGGTTGAGCAAGGCCAGGGTTGGTGTAGGTTGGCGCTCCAAACCGTAGGGAACGATGATGACCTGAACCTGCCCGGCCCGAATGCTTGGGCGCAGTGTTTGAATTTGATTGCTTCTAATCGGTCGCCTGGAAGCAGCAGTGCCATCCGGTTCGACCCACAGTGCTTCCAATAGCGGGTTGAAATCAGACAGCATCATTTCCGGTGTGATGACTTTGACCCTGGCGACCTCGCTTGAGGCTTCAAAGGTTAAATCTTCAAAATCCTGGGCAGTGACCGTGCGATCGCGATGCCGCAACCGTTGAGGTGCGCGTTCCTTCAGCCGCTCGATCGATTCTTGCTCACTGCCACCCTTGGCGGTTTCCCAGTTAATGGCGCTATCAACGTAGGGAATAGTGGTTTT
Source organism: Synechococcales cyanobacterium (assembly GCA_035285585.1). GTDB lineage: Bacteria > Cyanobacteriota > Cyanobacteriia > CAKZMO01 > CAKZMO01 > JAYKGU01. The sequence goes on along the minus strand of JAYKGU010000316.1, from coordinate 41,390 downwards.
CAGCTCTGCAATTGTCTGTGCTGCCCGATTTCCCCGGATGCCGCCGCCGGTTTGGTAGCGCTTCAGGCGAATATTGTTGCGGCCCCTGGGAGGAATCATCCCGGCCTGACCATCCCCAAACTGAATTTTTCCGGTTTGCCGATCCACCACGTAATGGCGATCGCCCGGCCCAGAGCTATAGAAATCAGAGACTTCCTGCCAGCGAACCCAAACCGCTTCTACCCGTCCCATGTCGTCCTGAATTGGGGCGATCGCCCCTGCCCCCGCCCGTTGCAAAATCTCCTGCTGCTCTTCCTGCGAAGGGAGTTGATTTTCCCGCACTTCCAGTTGTGGCTCTAAAAGTATTGGAACCTGACTCGTTAGAAAGACCTGATGCAGCTCCCCGTTACTGGAGCCTAAAATCTCATTTTCCAGCGTGATGGATTGACTCGCCCAGGTCGTGTTGGTACGGACAGACCGTAGCCGGATCGGCACTGGAAAGTCGGCGGAACGGCCCACCTGCTGCCCCAGCCAGCGCATGAAACCGTACAGGTTGAACTGTCTGAAACGGATGGCCCACTGAAACAAATAAAGCAGCACAAAGGGAACGCTCCCCCAATCGTTGGCTGCCTTGCGGATGCGCAACCAGTAAAGCATCCGGCCACAGTGGGCGGACGGAATGAAGTCCGTAGGCCCGATGAATTGCACCAGCCCTGCCTCGGCTAAAGCCTGGGTTTGATCCTGAACGACCAGCGGTTGCCACCCGCTGGTGCTGGCATATTCCCACGTGAGGCGTTGGGAGTTAATGTCCACTTCACCGCGATAGGCGCTGGGTTCTACTTCCAGAGGGTTGGGAGATTCGACTTGCAGATAAAGGGTCTGCGGACGATTTGAAAAGGGTTTGTTAAAACCCAGGTAGAGTGTCGAGCTGCGATTAATGGCAGGAGTCAGGGGATGAAAAGCACGCATGACCTGATTTGATCGGGGATGGTCATATTCCAGGGGGGTTGCCAGGATAACAAGGCTCTGATCTCGATCAATCAGCTCGATCTGCCGCTTTTCAGGATGGCTATCTGCAAATTTAAGAAATTCACCAATTACGAACGGGCTGACATCATTGAGATACACGATGCGATCGCCCGACTTTGCAGCCTGGCGCAAGCGAGTTGTTACCGGGTGACTTTCACAGTAACTAAAGTCGTTGTAGGCATAGGCATAGGCGGGCTTTTTGAGCGTGAACTGGTAGGTTAGCGTCAAAGCCTGGATCAGGGGAGGATCCCAGGTGTCAGGCGTGTTTTCTGCGATCGTAAACTTGCCTAAGACGCGGCTACCTGCCTCATAGGCATTCCGCGTCTCCCGATCGAGAATGAGCTTCTTCTCGGCCACTCTTTTATCAATAATCCTGGCTTCTTCCTGGCGGGGTTGCCCAAGGGATGACTGAATCCGAATGACATCCTGAATCTCCAGTTCATCGACGCTATCAACTACGATTTCCCGTTTTCCCGCAGTAATGGGTTGTGCAGTCAGGGTAATCTCGTTGTAAACCACGTACTTTCTTTCCCTGCCTCGGGTGCCGTACAACCCATTTGTAAGGCGAGCACGAATTTGATAGGGAGATTCTGCCGGATGCTTGCGAGCGGGTAGGGTTTGTGGAAATTGAAGGGTGGCAGCGGCGGTGGCAGCGATAAACTTTGGTGGTGATGAATCACGGCTCCAGCAAAACGTCTCTTGATCGGGGACGGCAGCAATCGGCTGCCACTGCTGCCCGTCACCGATCTCCCAGGTTAACTCCAGATCCGCCGTATGCTGGGGGACATGGCTGAGGGTAGTTTGAATTTCAACGGCCACTCCAGGTTGAATCAACTGCTCATCCAGGACAATGGCAAAGGTGTCATTGTGGGAGGGCGCTGTGCCAAACGGATAGAAATCTTTGCTAACGTCCAGGGCGATCGCATTGTAAGCACAGGCTTTAGCTGCGTGGGTTTGCTCAATGCTTGTGTTGATCTGAATCTGCCTGATCTCCGGTAGATGCTCATACCCATAGGGATTGAGATCAACTCGCAACCATTTCGCTTGAGTACGATTAATTTCTACCGGAATGAGTTTGGGTAGATGCGATAGGGTGGCTGTAACCTGGGATGCCGCTGCTTGAATTTGAACCGCATGGATAGATTGCCAGTTTGTCCCATCCCAGTAAAACCAGCGATGTAAGAGTTTTTCTAGCTGAAGGGCGCTGTCAGTTCCGTCAGTATCCATCGCAATGGTCACGGACGTGAGTTCTGGCAAGTCAAAAATTTCTTCGCAATGAATATAGAGGGAATGTTCGGCAGGATGATCCCCCTGAAATATTGAAAAAGCGTCTTTTTGGCTGATGGTTTCGGCCTGGAGCCAGTCGCTGCGATCGCTGTAGTAGTCCCGATCTTCGACAACTACCATCGCCTGCAGTTGTGTTCCCGTCACCAGCAATTCTTGCTCGGTTTCAAAGATGACTTCCTCTTTTTCGCCTTCCAGGGCAGGTGCTGAAACCTGCGTATGGGCCGGAACCAGAACATCTGCGGGACTCCCTTCAGCCAGGTTAAAAGTGAGGGGAACGCGGGCAGCTTGAGGGGGAATAGGTTGGGCACCAATCAGGTCAATGAAGGCCAGCAAGTTGCGATCGGGGACTCGGTTGAGGCGATCGCTCACCACGGAAGCCATACGCCCAAAAATGCGAATCAGCGCCAGGCCTGCATCTGGTTGATGGGATGGGGGAGATTGCCAGTCCGTATAAGCTTCAGCCAGATCCTGGGTTTGTTGAACCAGGTCGTGATAGCTGCGTTGATCGATTTTAGGCGACGGAATATTCATTTGATGAACTACTGCAAATAGAACGGATAGACAAGGTTGAATATATTATTCGTTGTACGAACCTGATAGTGAATGGAAATTTGAAGGAGATTAGGCTGGGCGGAATTGGTTAACAGATCAACGTCCAGAATGTCGATGCGGGGTTCCCATTCGACAAGTGCCGATCGCACATCGCTGATGATTTGCCCCAGAGTTCCCGGCTGGTTGGGAGCAAAAACATGGTCATGGATGCGGCAGCCAAAATGAGGGCGCATGAGCCTTTCTCCTCTTGCCGTACTGAGGATAGCCCAGATAGATTGGCGCACGCTTTCTTCATACTTTGACATTTGCACCCGCTTCTGGGGATCGAGCTGCACCGGTAAGCTCCAGCCTACGCCTAGAAAATCGATGTCCATTACATCACCTCTAACGCGCCGTTGTTCATCTTTACCCCCGCAGAACAGTTAATTTCTAAACCTGATTTAGCGGTGAATTCTCCTTTGGACTTTGCCCCAATCGTGCAGTTGGAACCAGCGTCAATTTCGCAGTTCTCCTGGGTTTTAATATTCAGGTTTTTACACTCGATCGCCATATCCGCATCCGTGCTTTTTAGCACTATCTTTCCCTTAGCTTCAATGGTTAGATCTTCTTCCACCTGAATCGTCATTGAATTTTTTTCGCAATCAATGGCAATTTTATTTTTGCCCGTTTTATCTTGAATGATCACCTGTTCCTGATCCTTTGTGTCATCCAGGATAATCATGTGACCACTGCGGGATTTGATCAGACGCTTATTATTTTTCCCGTCATCATTCTTTTCCGGCGGTTTGTCCTTTCCGTTCCATAAGCCACCTAGAATGTAGGGAAAGGCCATGTCCCCATGCTCAAAGGCAACGAGTACTTCATCGTCCACCTCCGGCAGGAAATAGAAGCCGCGATCGCCCCCCGCCATTGGGGTAAGCACCCTTGCCCAGGGACTTTCATCATCGGAGGACAACCAGGGAAACTTAACCTTGACGCGGCCTAACCCTTCAGAATCTTTGATATTGGTGACCACTGCGATGGTCACGCCATAAAAGCGAGCATCCGGATCACTGGGTATAATCAAGTCCATTCCCATCATGCAGCCGTTCTCCTTGCGGTAAAGGATGTACTATAACCCCACTCCTGAGAGTAAGTGTGTTCGGTGGCAGTGACGTAGTAAAGCCCGCTGAACCGCTTCCCGACCCCTGTAACTTCAACGACTTTGGCAATGCGCAGGGTGGGATTGCCGGGACACTTGCCCTCAGCCGTAATGTAGGCGATCGCAGTATTCTTAAACTGCCCCAAAGCAATCTGATCGGCTTCTGCTTTTGTCGCCACAGGCTGACTGACTATTGTATTCACCGACTTACCAAAGGTTTGCACTGCCTTCGGTCCCGTTGTTTTGCCCCCCATTTTACTTCCTTCTTTGCCAGCAGCGGCTTTCCCGACAACTTCCTCTTTGTCTTTGGGAATCCAGCCCCGGACTTCCACTTCTTCCACTTGAGCCATGCTGGTGATACGGGGTAGGAATTCACTCAAGGTTTCTTTGAACTTTAAGGTTAAAACTTTTTGACTATCGTTTTGGCAGGGTTGAAAGTAAAGGGTTTTATTGTCAATTACCACTTCATAACCAATCCGTTCTGCCCGGCTCTGAATGAAGTTCCAATCCGTTTGATTATGCTGTAAAACATATTCCTGCTTGACCTGACTATCCTTCACCTTTGGCGTTAATCCTCTAGCTCTGGCAATCTGGCTGACAATATCGCTATCGGTCATTTTGACAAAAGATTTAGTCTGCGAGCCGCGCAGTAAACGATGCCGCAAATCATGCCCCCGAACAACAAATAAAGGAGTGGAATTCTGATTGAATTCTGGCTCCAGTCCTGTAATTTCTCCGGTAATGACGGTCTTCAGATTGTTCTCATACCCCATCTGAATTTCAACCTCATTGCCCACGTCAAATAAACTATCATCCACCCAGGTGAACTTTTCTTTGGCTAGATCCCAACTGGCAAATTCCAGGGTGAACATACTGGGAAAGGCGATCGCCTCGGCAACCCGAACTGCAATCAGGTCAGCACTGGCTTGCGCTGAGAGCCGTTGCCCTTGAATTAAGACACGAATATTAGGTGAAAGGGTTTGAACCCCTGTATAGTTGGCCATCGCTTATCTTCTCTCAGTTTGGCTGGGAACTCGTAGGGGAGGGATGGTCAGAACTAAGCCTGGAGCAATGTGGCGCGGATCGTCCAACCGATTTTCAGTGGCGATAACGCGCCATAGTGCAGGATCGCCATACTCTTCATGGGCAATGCTACTGAGTGTTTCGCCCCGCCGCACAATGCGAACCGGATCATCAATCAGATTCTCTTCTTTCTTCTTTTTATCTGGTTCGGCCCATTCCCGAAAAGTGCAGTTGAGCGTTGCTCGCACCGGAGTGCCATCTTCCAGAAAGTGGGTCAGCGTTTTGGTTACCCTTTCTAAAAAACCATCGGGTAGTAAAACACTGTCTTTGCCGCCAATAGTTCCCCAAACCAGCTTGCAGCGGGGAGGGCGTTTGGTGCTCGTACCAATACGGGGATGGGTTAGATTGAAAATTTTCTTTGTATATTGCTGTACATTTTCTGGAGGCGAGCCTTTGAGAGTTGTGTCAAAGAACAAATCGACCGTGAGGGTGGCCAGTTCATCCGCCGCCACCGGGCCATTCTTGCCAATGACCCACCCAGTTTTATCGACCTTTAATTGGTTGGGGTTAAATAGAACTTCAATCTCATCCGCAAAATCCCCTTCCTGACTCTTTTCTGCTTTGATTTTCAACTTTTCTAGTGCCATTGTTTCTTCCCTCGCCGTTCACTTTCGGCAACGAGTCTTCGCATTAACTTACGCTCCACTTTCTCCACCAACATGTCGAGATCAATTGGCGGGGGAGCATTTTCCGGTGATGCATTTTCCCCAGAATTGGGGGCCTGAGAAGAAATGTGAGAAGGTGCTTGAGAAGCAGATGGGGAGCTTGTTGGGGCGATCGCACGGGTTTGATTAATTTGATTAGAAGAAAATTGCGAATAAGAAGGGACTGATGGTGTAGCAGATTGACCTGTGGAAGCGCGATCGCCCCTTGAGGATTGAAGATGCGCCGCCACGGAGGGAGCAAAATTCGGCGTACCGGAACTGGATTGAGTCGATAAACCTTCACCGGCAGGCACGCCACCCTGCTGCACCATGGGAACTTGAGATAAAGTCAAAGGCTCAAACTGGGGTGGAGATGGCTCTAGACTAACCTGGACGATGGGCAGTGGCTGATTGGCTTTTTTTGGAGTGGTGCTCACGGGCGATCGCTCTGCTGAAGGGGCGGATTCGGGGATGCGAACCGATCGGGTAACCCGTGATGGTTCGGTCTGGGAGTCCAGTGCAGGGATAGACAGGTTTACCAGTGGTAAATCTGCTGGTGAATCAGCCGTGGGATGGATCCTGGAAATAGCTGTAACCGTTGATGGATCTGGCGTTGAATCAAGCTGAGAACCCAGTGGAGGCATGGAAGCCGGTCTATCAACAAAGGAAATATCTTGAATTAAATTGGTTTGAGAAACTGGGTCTATTTGGACGATTGGATTTGTGTTCGGGTTCGCTTTGCCAGCTCGATCTGCTTGGGTGGTTAGAGTAGCTTGGGTGGTTGGATTCGCTTTGCCAGTTTGATTTACTTGGGTGGTTGAGTTAGTAATTGGGTTCGCTTGGGTAGTTGGAGGTTGTTGCAGAGTATCAAGGCTGGTATTGCCTGGAGTGGATTCACTTTTTGGTGGTGCGATCGCAGATACGACAGGCAGGCTACTATCTGGTAAGGGAGAGCTTGGATTCAAAGGTTCCGTTCCCTGATCGGGGACTGATGCAATATCACCCTCAGCTTGTGGTAGAAACAATGGAAGGGTGGCGGGAGAAACCTCTCCGCTGCTGGGCTGAGCAGCCGTCGCACCGGAAGAATCGAATTTCCGCTGAATTGGAGGGGCGGAAAGAGGGTCTACCTGTCCGCTGGTCGTGATTGTGGGGATGCTAGAGATGGGCAGGGGGCGATCGCTACTCTCAACATGAATGGCTGATCTTTGTTGGGATAAAGCCTGTTTCGCATGGATCCGAACAACAGGTCCGAAACCGGGTTGAGTGCCCGTTTGACCGGCTGGCTCCGCTGGTTCCTTGATACCTGGATAGGGAGTGGCCGAATGCGGCAGCGCAATGTGTTTGGGCTGAGGAACGGCTTTCACCAAAGCCAGTGGGCTAACGGGTTGATGATTGGCATTCACCTGGGAGGGAACAGAGGGAACATGGGTTGGAGACGTGTTTTCCGGGGAAGCATTCCTTGGCGCAATTTCGCCCGAAGCCAATTCATCCAGAGCCGGACTGTCCGGCCCCACAAAAGGTGGAGTCGTGTCTGGAGTCGGTGAATGCTTGAGCGAAACCCGCTGCGCTTGAATCAGGGGAAGCGGTGCTGGGGCTGGATGAATGTTCAAGGAGGGCGAGTCAGGGCTTGTTTCCTGCTGCGCGAATCCCTGTTGTGCTGCTTCATTAATTGAGTCGGAGGGTTGCACATAGACGATTGGGGTTTGCTCCGTCTCTAAATCCGTCACCGCCGACCAGCGCTCCATTTGCTGCGCCAGTAGGGGTAACCGATTGTGCAAACGGTGCGATCGCTCAATGATGGCATCGGCCATCCGGCGGCTCACAACCCCTGGTTGCGTCAATGGCTGCTTGAGTTGCTGCACGAGATCAGCATTTAAGGAATGCTGCCAGGGTGGGGAAGAAGAAGCCATAGTACCTAAGCTTTGTAAATTCCTCGATGAACCAATTCCATGCGTTCAAACGCCACCTCCGTACCGCTGCTTGCATTCAGTTGGGGGCCTTCCCAGGCAACGGGGTACGCTTTTTTGAAGTTCCAGGCAAGGAGTTTAGATTGTCGGCTATCTTTCAAAATAATGGTGCCGTTCAAGAGGCGAATTTTGCCTCGCGTCACATCCTCGTACCATTTCCAGAGGTCATCCCTCTCAGCTAATCCGCGTATCAAAACGAGGTTGGGATAATTCATTTGCTTAGGGAAATGGTGGATGCAGTGGTTGACGCCCCCTTCGACATAGGTTTCCAGGTCAAGCTTGCTACTGAGTCCCTCTACAGATGAGAAGCCACCTACGGTGAGTCCCTCAATCTCTACAGTGAAGTTGAACGCCATGTAGGGATCGCGCGGCTTCTCTTTTTTGGCAGCACCTCCTTTCTTTTTCTGAGATTGAGCCATACCAGGGGCGTCTCCTTAAAACGATGGTCGTTAAGTGCCTATCCGAAAATTCGGTTGGGCGGTTTTGTGGGCACACAGCACCCACAAAACCACTAGCTTACGTAAGCCCTATCTAAGGAAAAAAATCAGAATGGTTTGCCTGCTGGTTAATTTTCTGGTTGATCTGAGCAATTTGAGTGATCCATTGCTGTCGTTCCCAGTGCTCCATACCCATCACCTGGTCATAGGACCAATGAAAGTGGTAGGAAAGATACGCTACCTCCTCCAGCAGGCGCTCTGTGGGGTAGCGTACTACTCCCCCGATAGGGAAGTTTCTACTTCAAATTCACCACTACAATGGGGGCAGGCTACGCGAAAACGAGTACTTCCATGTTGATTAATCTGCTGGTAAAGCTCCTGTAGATATACCAGATCTCCAGAGTAAAACTCCTCGATCATCTTGGTATTGAGCTGGTCTAATGACCCCAGTTTCGTAATCACCCGTGCTAGCAGAATGATGACGAGATAGCCCGGATTCTTTTGAACTCGCGGATCACGCAGAGGTGTAATTTCATCGGCAGCCGTTGACAGCCGCATCATGCCTTCTCGATGCAGGTTTCCTTCCGCATCCACATAGCCATAGGGCAGGGTGAAGGGAAATTCAGTGCGGTGCATGGTGTCTGCCCTAGCCAACGGAAATACCTTCGTGAACGAGTTCTACCGATTCGATCGCCACTTCTCCACCTGTAGCGTTAAATTCTGGCCCAGACCAGTTAACAGGCCAGCAGTTTTCCAGGTTCCAGCGCATCTTTTCCTCACCTTTATCGTCCGCGAGAATGATGGAAATATTCTGCCGCTTGGTTTCCCCATCCAGCAGTTCCTTATGCCACGCCCATAATTCATCATTATCGGTGATGCCGCGCTTCAGCGTGATGTTGCCATAGCTATTCAAACCGGGAACCTGTCTGGAAGCAAGGTTTTTGTCCGTCCCTTCCCGATAAGGGCTGGCGTTGCGAGAGCCAGTTAACCCAGCACATTCTCTGAAGCCAGCATGGACAATGCCATCCCACTCAACCCAGAAATTGTAGCCATTGTAAGGATCGTGGGTGTCTTTAAGATTCGGCATGATTCAGTCCTCCGTATTGAATTGAACACTAATTGAACACTATAGCCCTACGGGCTGAGGTTTGAGTGTGGAACCCTCGCGACGCGGGGGTTCCACACCTCTTGAATGTCCTAACGCGAAAGCGTAACGCCATAATTGAACAAAGTTTCAGCGTAATCAGCCTAAGTTTGGGCAAACGTTACCCCATTACTGCCGTGCACCAGAGACAGAATGATGAATTCTGCTGGGATAGTGGGAGCCAACCCAATCTCGACAACCACCTGCCCAGCCTGACAAACCTCTGGTGGATTTGTTTCTTCATCGCATTTGACATAAAACGCCTCCTCAGCCGTATCCCCCTGAAGTGCGCCCTGCTCCCAAAGCGATTCGCAGTAGATGCTTAATTCCCGTTCCAGGCGGCCCCACAGCATTGGGTTATTGGGTTCAAACATGGCATCGGCCAAGTTGTGCTCTACCCAGCGCAGAAGCGTGATTTTGAGCCGTCGAATATTGACGTAACGCCATTCAGGGTTTTGGCTCAGGGTGCGTGCTCCCCAAACCCGGATGCCCCTGCTTCTGAAGCTACGAATACAGTTCACCCCGGAACCAACGTCTGGATTCAAGGCTCTCCATGCCGTATCGGAAAAGAGAAAACTCAAGTCCAGAACACCTTCCAGCACGTAGTTAGCTGGGGCATGGTGTGGGCCTGTTTCGCGATCGCTACGGGCATAGACACCCGCAATGTGACCGCAGGGGGGCAGGTATCCCGGAACATTTTCGACCTTGATCCAGGGGGCATAGAGTGCGCCATTATCACCGATCAGGCGTTGCTTCTGGTGGGCGATCGCCCCAAGGTCAGTCCCACTGAAAACATCGAGAATGGCGAAGCGATCGCCCATTCGATCACAATGTTCTAAAATAGCCGCCTGCATTTCGATCGCTTCTTCCGGGGAGTTTTGAACCACATCGGGCGCACAAATCAGATCGACGCGATCAAGTACCTCCACAACTTGCAATCCAGCTTGCAGTTCTGCCAGGGTATTCTCCCGTAGGGGCAACACATAACAGCAGCGCCCACCATTTTCAAAGAAACCCCGCACCGCACGGGCAAGATAGCTCTTGGGTAACGGGTTGAAATACTGCCCGAACTGGGTCCAGAGGGTCAGCATTTTGGGGCCAGGCAGGGGATTTGCCGACAGTGGGACATTCTGCAAAGAGCTGGGTTGGGCCAACCCCAGGAATACTGGAACACCGGTTACCAATCCCCGCTCGGGGCGCAGAGGAACTTCCTGTAGATAGACCCCAGGGGTAGTTAACGCGAGGGGTGTGGAGGTTTGCATGGGGTATTATTTCTCTTCTGGAAGTAGTTGATTGATGCGGAAAATCACAAACTCAGCAGGCTCAATCACAGCAACCCCCACTTCGGCAACCACCTGCCCCAGCTTGCGGCTCTCGATTGGGTTGTTCTCGGCGTCGCACTTGACGTAGAAAGCCTCCTGGGGAGTGGTGCCAAACAGAGCACCTTTGCGCCATTCATTCATCAGAAAAGCCGTAATATTGCGGCGAATCTTTGCCCAAAGCTCGGCATCATTTGGCTCAAACACAACCCACTGGGTCCCTTCATCAATAGACTCCCGCAGGTAGTTAAACTGGCGGCGAATGTTGATGTATTTGAAGTCTGGATTATCTTTTCCGGCTCCCAGCGTCCGTGCGCCCCAAACGCGGATATTTCCATTGAGGTTGCGGAGGCAGTTGATACCATCGTTGTTCAAAGGAGCCTGTTTTGCCTTGCTGATGTCTTGCTTTAAGCCAACAGCACCCAAAATTGGCTCATTTGCAGGTGCTTTATGAACTCCACGGCGATCGTCTACACGGGCATAAATTCCGGCAATGTGACCACTGGGGGGCACAAAGATCATGCCTTTGGTAATGGGATCAAACACCTGAATCCAGGGGTAGTACAGGGCCGCATAGTCCGAGTTTCCGGGGAGCTTGGTGCTGCCGGGCTTGAGCTGATCCTGGGCGATATCCTCCTCGGTATCGATGATGGCAAAGCGATCGCCCTGGCTTTGGCAGTGGTCGATGATTGTACTAAGAGCGGCTTTACTGGTGACTCCTGGCGCAGCAACGATGGCAATTTCATCGATTGCCTCGAACTTCTCCAGTGCATTGGGAATATCTGCTTCATCGGCTACCCACACCACAAAGCAGCGTGTGCCACCATTCCTGAAGAAGCCATAAACCGAATGGGCAAGCATATTTTGCCCAGGCTTTGCTGAGAAATCGCCAAAAGAGGTCTTGAATTCCGTAAAGTTCGTGCAGAGTTCGACCTGGCCACTGGCGATCGGAAGGGTGTCTGCGTCTGCGTCAGCTTGGGCGGATGGGGGAATGACGCCAATGAATCCAGCCGTACTGGTTCCCACGCCAGCGATCGGTGCTAAGCCTGAAGAAACCTCTTCAACATAGACACCGGGGGTGAAATAAGTGGTGGGCATAGTTGTTTTCCTCGTTTGATACTTGTAGAAGGAGAAGACTACTGCAGGCGTAATGCAAAATCTAGTGACTGGCTCTTTCCCGGTTGCAGTTTGATTTCTTTCCGGTCGGTCAGATATCCCTTTGCAACAACAATGACCGTGCGGGGGCTATCACCGGCGTCTATGCCAGAGAAGCGATAGTTCCATTCCTTGCCGTGTTGCTTGACCACTTCGCTTGAGCTAAACGTATGGTCTTCGCTGTCTTGAATGCGGACGCTTGCCATGGCGATCGCTTCCTGATCGCCATCGGCACCGATGATTTTGCCTACCAGCGTTGTTGGTTCTAAAACGAATTCCACACTAAGCTGGGGCGGTTGGGCAATCTGTGAACTGGGCGGCACCTGATTTGCGTTTTCCTCTGGGATTTCAAGGTGAGCCTGGGCCGTGCTATAGCGGTTCCCAACCAGAGGGAGAGAGGCTTCTACCTGGTAAACCCCAGGGGGTAAATCCATAAAGTAGAACCAGCCATCAGACGTTGTTAGGGTTCGTTCAATGGGAACACGCTGCCGATCTGGAATAAAGGAAGACCCGTCGAGAAAGGCTTGCAAGGCGTGGAACTTTTGCAGAGGCGTGAGGGCAAAGTCTGCCAAAATACTCTGTGGAAATTGTAGCCTATCTTGACCCTGATAGCGAGTATTTTCAAAGACTTCTTGCGACTCTTTTGGTAGGGAATGGCTTGGCCTGGGGGGCAGGTGACGTGCCATTTTGGACGAGCAGGAATAGGGCGGCATCCCCAAGCTTGATAGCCCCAGTAATTTGGCTCTAAGAAGCACCTGGTTGATGAATTGCTCCGGTGCATCAATGATTTTGACGCGGGCACCGGAAATTCCCTGCTCTGTCATCGCATCTTTAACTTGTCCAGCGATCGCAACTTTGCGAACTAGACGCCGCGATAAAGGCTGTTTGAGTACTGGTTCAATCATCATTGCAACACAGTTACGGTGTGAAATACTTGCGGCCCATTTACAAGCTGCGATCGATCCCTAAATGCTTTTCCAGAACAAGGGGAACTTCAATTTCTGGCCCATCGACCGGGACGGCAATGGTGACAGTGTAATGAAGGACTGCCTTCGGTTTACCCCCGATCGCCTGCCAAAACTCCCCTAAACTTTGCAAATAGCTGGAGCGCAGACCAATGCTAACTGGAAAGGGGATTTGTCCTCTCAAGCTACCCTGCAAAACAGGTTCTGGCAAGGTGCGATCGCGCAGCAGCAGCTTCATCACCGCTCCCAGAATGTGGTGCTCTTGCTGGGGATCATCGGAGTTAACCCAGGCGGTAATCAGGTAGGAGCAGTCAATGCGGGCGGGCGATCGCTGCCTGGTGGCTGTGCCATTGTGGTTGCGCTGCACAGTCCGTTCTGAGTTACGCAGCTCCAGGTTTTCTCGGATGTCATAGAGGAAGAGATTAATGGCTGGCTTCTGGGTAATAGCACTTTCAACGGGCACATCAAAGCTGATGGTAACCGTTGTTTCCGCCGACCGTTGTAGATCGGGTAGTTCATGAATCAACCATTGCTTGAGGGTGCTATCGAGATCATCCAGCATAGCAAAACTCTTGTGGTAGGGTACGTTCTGAAATTAAGAGGCTTCAGACACCAGCATGAGCGTTTCGAGGGATGTTTGATCTCCCCGATGATTGTGACTGTGGTGATTCTGATCGGGGTGACCCTGTGGGGATTGGGCGATCGCCAACTCTTCTTCCAGCACCTGCATGGCACCGCTGATCCGCAGGAGGGTTTCTCGCAGGCTGGCTTTCTGTGACTCTAAATTAGCTAACACCTTTTGTCCAGCTTCATACTCGGCTTTCAAAGTTTGCAGGCGCTGCTGTAGTTGTGTTTTCATGATAATTTTAGGGTTCTTGACTGATTTTTGGCTAGTTTTTGGGGAGACAAGCATCGGCAATCAATTATCAAACCGGCTCAGGAATTTCCAGGTCGTGGGTTCCCATTTCCCGAAAATAAAAGCCCGCGTTTTGCTTACTCAGGTTGATTTTGACTTTGAGGAGCGGCGGGGTTTCGGCAGTGGGTTTGGGGATTAAATCAGCCGGAATACAGGCGGCAATATAGCGATTGTAGGATTTGCTATTCCAATGGCGGGCAAAGGGGTTGTCGTAGGTGGCCAGGAAGCGCTCAATTGGCTGATCGTTCACCGTAATGCCAGTGTGCATACAGCCATTCCAGTCGCTATTGTGCTCGACCATGTAGAGTAGTTTATCCCGCCCAGACCACACATAGGGAACCATGAGTTCTAAATTAGTTTTGGGTGGAATGTGGGTATAGATATCCCCATTCCAGTTCTCTGACCCCAGACCAGTCTTCTTCTCGGTAGGCTCCCAGATAGTGGGCTTTCCTCCGTTGACGGCCTGGTAGTAGCCTCGGCCACCCTGGGTGGCATGTGCCCAGGGATTGCGGCTAAAGCCCAAACCACCAAGCCACAGCCCAGCCTCTGCTTTATCCCACAGACAATGGGTGAGCAGCAGCTTCCCCGATCTGCCGACCGGAATCGGTAGCCACTGATGCCGGTTTGAATGACCATCCGTCAGGGAGCCATTGGGACAATAGCAGTTTGCACTCCGTCTGCCCGCTGTCCAGTAGCCCAGATTTTCTTTCTCTTTGTCGATAAACTGGGCTTTGAAATTATGCCAACCTTCGGCTGAAACCCTTAGCCAAACTGTATCGTAGCCTGATGGAACAATAATCAAAGCTCCACTATCGTCCTGAGTTTTTTGCCCAAAGCAAATCAATGGACGATCCCACCACTCTTTCCCTTTTATGTGCGTGGTCTCGTCATAGCCGCTGGGATTATTATGTTTCTGAATTACACCTTCATCCCTGGCAACAAAAATATCTTGATAGACGATTGGATCGGCGGGATACATGCGATATCTCATCCGATTTGTCGATTCAATGTGCCTGGCGCGCAGGCTACCATTCACGTCCAGGGTGCGGGTTGGGGATAGCGTCCCAATACCCACATTCCCGCTATCCCGATCAATCGCCAGCCGGGGGAAGGCCCCATCTGCTTGAACTGCTGCCAGTTTAAGCAGGGTTGTACCGGTTCCTATTGCTGTTTCCTCAACCTGCCAACTGTCGAGGCTGGCAGGTGCATCATCTGTTGAGCCGCTATCTGCATCCTCTGCACCAGTGAGATTCAGATGGGCAAGCTGCTTGCCTAGCTGTTTTTCAATGTGCTCCTTGACCGCTTTTTCCGATGGCACGGCGGTCGTGCGATCCTGGGTCAAGTCAATGTTTTGAGTCACTGCACTCAAGCTTGACCGATCGCTCAACTGCAACTGCCCGGAAAGGGTGAGACTGCCTCCGATGGCCAACACCCCGCCCTGGCTTTGTAAGCCAACCTCCTCATCCGCTGCCGTGGGGAGTCGCACACCCGAATAGCAGCGCACTGTCTGATCGACCTGCACCTCTCCCCCTTCGGACAGGACTCGCGCTAGAATCACCGTCCGATCGTCTCTGGTTTCGATCGCCTCAAGCGTAAGCAAAGGGGTTTCCACAAAGCGCGTGAAGCTATCGGGAATCTCTGGCTGCTGGGGCAGTTTAGCTTCTTCGTGGTATCTCAAACACAGCCATCCGGCTGACGGAATACTGCGCCGGAGCGTCTCACTCAACACAATCAGGTTGCCCTCGCCATCAATGGCGGTGCCGGAGGTAATCATTACTTCTGCTTGTCCGGCGATCGCCTCCACCTCCAGCCCTTCCACAATGCCAGCTAGATGTAGCTTGCTGCAAAGGTAGCGCTGGCGATCGTGCAGATATTGGTGGGCGAGGGCAAAGTCTTCTTCAAGCAGGTATTGCCCAGGAAAATAGCGTGGGCGCTGCAGGGCAAAGTCTGTCCAGTCTTGCTGTACCATGCGGGTTATGGAGGATAAATAGGGTTGGTCTCAAATTGTTACACGAGGTAGAAGCACCCAAAAGGCCTGCCAGGGTGGATTAGTCAGGCGCAGGAACGTCCAAATCATGGGTTCCCATTTCCCGAAAGTCAAGGTCGAGGTTTTGGTAGCTCCGATCAATTTTGACTTTGAGCAGGGGAGGCATTTCAGCCGTGGGTTTGGGAATTAACTCAGCCGGAATGTAAGCGGCAATGTAGCGATTCCAGGATTTGCTGTTCCAGTGGCGAGCAAAGGGGTTATTGTAGGTGGCGGAGAATCGACCGATGGGCTGATCGTTGACGGTAATGCTGCCATGCATACAGCCATTCCAATCGTTGTTATGGTTGATCAGGTAAAGCAATTTGTCGCGCCCCGACCATACGTAGGGAACCATCAGCTCACAATTTGTTTTTGGCTTGATTTCTACAAGGATATCACCGCGCCAGTTGTCGCTATCCCAGCCTACCGGCGTGCCGCCATTCACAGCCCAATAGTATCCGCGGCCCGATTGGGTGGCGTGCGCCCACGGGTTGCGGCTAAAGGCTAAGCCACTCAACCATAGCCCATGGCTAGCTTTATCCCCCAATCGATGGGTGAGTAATAGCTCTCCTGCTCTGCCAACGGGGATGGGCAACCACTGATGGGAGTTTGAATAACCATCCGTCAGAGAACCATCAGGACAATAGCAGTTTGCGTGTCGTTTGCCCGCCGTCCAGTAACCCAGGTCTTCTTTTTTGCCATCCGTAAACTGGGCTTTAAAGTTATACCAGACATCTCCCGGAACTCTTAGCCAGAGAGTGTTATAGCCTTTTGGTATATTAACTAATGCCCCACTATCATCTGGGGTTTGTTGACCAAAGCAAATTACGCGGCGATCGCACCATTCTTTCCCAGATACATGTTTCGTTTCATCATAACCCTTGGGTTCCTTGTGCTTTTTGATTACACCTTCATCCCTCGCCACAAAGATATCCTGATACACGAGCGGGTCACGGGGGTACATACGGTGTCTCATGGGGTTGGTTGATTGAACGTGCTTGGCACGCACCGTCCCCACCACATCCAAAGTGCGGCTTGGCGAGAGGGTACCAATCCCCACACGGTTACTGTCTCGCTCAATGGTCAGTCGCGGATACTCCACCTTGGCCCGCGTGGTCGTTAGTTTAAGAATAGCGGTTTCAGTTGCAGATACCCCCTCTTCAATGTGCCAGCAATGTAGTTCTTGACTGACCTGATCCTTAATGGACGAGGCATCACCAGCGCTCAGGATTGCCAGTTGTTCAACGATATATCTCTCAACATGCTCCTTCACTGCCTTTTCTGAAGGTACGATGGTTGTGCGATTCTGTGTCAGATCAATGCTTTGGGACACCCCACTTAAACTTGACTGATCGCCTAACTGCAATTGGCCCGAAAGGCTGAGGCTGCCTGCAATTGACAACCCATCGCCCTGACTCTGCAAGTCAATCGCCTCGCCCGCTGCTGTGGGGAGCCGCACACCCGAATAGCAGCGCACCGTTTGATCGACCTGCACCTCTCCCCCTTCCAGGACGACCCGCGCCAGAATCACCGTCCGACTATCTCTGGTTTCAATGGCTTCAAGGGTGAGCAAAGGGGCTTCCACAAAGCGCGTAAAGCTGTCGGGAAGCTCCGGTTCCTGAAGGAGTTTCGCTTCCTGGTGGTATCTCAAACACAACCATCCGGCTGATTGAATGCGCCGTTGGATGGTTTCGCTCAACACAATCAGATTGCCCTCGCCGTCAATGGCGGTGCCAGAAGTGATCGTTACCTCTGCTTGTCCGGCGATCGCCTCCACCTCCAGCCCTTCTACAATGCCAGCCAGATGTAGTTTACTGCAAAGGTAGCGCTGGCGATCGCGCAGGTATCGGTGAGCGAGCGCAAAGTCTTCATCAAGCAGGTATTGCCCAGGGAAAAAGTGTGGACGCTGTAGGGCAAAGTTTGTCCAGTCTTGCTGTACCATGCGGGTTATTGGAAATAGATAGGGTTGATCTCAGATTATTAAAAGAAGTAGGAGCCTCAAAAGGTCTACGAACCGTAGGTCGATTTAAACAGGTGCAGGAACGTCCAGATCGTGGGTTCCTATTTCCCGAAATGCCAGATCTGAGTCTTGCTTACCCATGTCAATTTTGACCCTGAGTAAGGGAGGGACTTCGGCGGTGGGTTTAGGGATCAGGTGAGCGGGAATGCAAGCCGCAATATAGCGGTTGTAGGTTTTGCTGCTCCAGTGACGGGCGAAAGGGTTATCGTAGGTTGCCATAAAGTTTTCGATGGGCTGACCGTTGACGGTAATGCTACTGTGCATACAACCATTCCAGTTGTTGTTATGGTTGATGAGGTAAAGCAATTTATCTCGCCCCGTCCACACATAGGGAACCATCAGTTCACAATTCGTTTTCGGTTTAATTGCTGCAAGAATATCGCCGTTCCAAGCATCCCTATCCCATCCTATAGGCGTTCCGCCATTGACGGCCCAGTGGTATCCAAAGCCAGACTGGGTGGCGTGCGCCCAAGGATTGCGGCTGAAAGCCAGACCACTCAACCACATTGCACTAGTAGGAAGATTCGAGACTCTGTTGGTCAATAATAGCTTTCCTGCCCTGCCCACAGGAATTGGGAGCCACTGATGCACATTAGAATGGCTATCGGTGAGAGAACCGTCGGGGCAGTAACAATTGCCGTGCCGCTTGCCCGCTGTCCAATAGCCCAGGTCTTCTTTGCTTAGATCGAAAAACCGTGCCTTGAAGCGATACCAGCAATCGCCTGGGACTCTCACCCAAACCGTATCATATCCTTCTGGAACCATGATCAAGGCCCCACTGTCATCGGGTGTTTTGTCGGCAAAGCAAATCAGCGGGCGATCGCACCACGGGTTAGCACTGGTGTGTTGTTTATCGTTGTAGCCAGTCGGATTTTTGTATTTTGCAATGGCTTCAACCCGCAGTGCCTCAAAGATATCTTGATACACGATGGGATCAGCCGGATACATCCAGTGCTCCATCGGGTTGGTGGATTCCACATGTTTAGCACAAACCGTTCCCACCACGTCCAGGGTACGGGCTGGTGATAGGGTTCCAATTCCCACGTAGCCGCTGTCGCGCTCGATGCTCAGTCGCGGCAACTCCACCGCTGACTGGGTCGTCGTTAACTTGAGAATGGCGGTTCCGTTCTCAAATACATTTTCTTCAAGCTGCCAACTATTGAGTTCACCACTCATCTGAGTCGTGATGGATGGGAGAAACCCAGTTCCGCCAGCAGCACTCAGGTTAGCCAGCCGCTCAACTAACCGCTTTTCAAGGTGTTCCTTAACTGCTTTCTCTGATGGTACGACCGTTGGGCGATCCTGCTTTGGATCAATGGCTGTAGATACCGCCGTTAAACTGGAGCGATCGCCTAACTGCAACTGCCCCGACAGGCTCAAACCTCCTGCAAGGCTCAATCCATGGCCCTGGCCCTGCAAGCTAATCTCCTCGCCTGCTGCTGCTGGTAGCCTCACCCCGGAATAACATCGTCCTTCCCGATCGACGCGCACTTCTCCCCCTTCGGGAATGACTCGTGCCAGAAGCACGGTCTGACTATCCCTGATTTCCAGCGTTTCCAGCGTGAGTAACGGGGCTTCCACAAAACGAGTGAAACTATCGGGAACCTCTGGCTGCTGAAGCAGTCTGGCTTCCTCGTGATATCTCAAACACAGCCACCCGGATGATTGAATGCTGAGTCGGATAGTTTCACTCAGCACAATCAAGTTACCCTCGCCATCAATGGCAGTACCGGATGTGACCACGACTTCTGGTTGTCCGGCGATCGCTTCCACTTCCAGCCCTTCCACAATGCCAGCCAGGTGCAGCTTGCTGTAAAGATAGCGCTGGCGATCGTGCAGGTATTGATGAGCGAGAGCAAAGTCTTTATCGAGCAGGTATTGCCCAGAAAAATAGTGTGGACGTTGCAGGGCAAAGTTCGTCCAGTCTTGCTGTACCATGCGAATTATTAGAGATGAGGTTAACGTCAAGCTTGTTTATGGCGTTACGCTTTCGCGTTAGGACATTCAAGAGGTGTGGAACCCCCGCGTCGCGGGGGTTCCACACTCAAACCTTAGCCCGTAGGGCTATAGCGGTTCAGATGCACGGTGAGGAATTGCGGTTGCGAGCGTTCTTCAACAGAGCAGGAGTTTAAAGATGCCTTTCCCCTTTCACGATAGAGATGTTTTTGGGGCGAGCTTCTTATAACTCAGGTCACCATCAATCGACTGCAATTGCTTCGACAAGCATAGATTTCCCACGACTGCAGAAATATCGAGATGCTCAAAAAAACTTTACAAATCAGGACGGATGCGGCTGCCCGGCGGCAAATCCTCCGTCACCTTCTTTTGGCGGCGGGGTTGGTTTGAAAATTTCTCGACCCCATCCCGCAAGGATTCTTCCGTCTAAGGAAATTTCCAGGAAAAAATTTATCCTCGGTTGAACGGTTGGTAGGGGCAAATAGCCATTTGCCCCTACATCGTCCGGTAGGATCGTTCTCAAAAATCTCTTTAGTTGTTTTCTGACTGATTCCCGTTGTGAGGGTGTTTCAATTCCTCTGGGTTTAGCTGAGAAGGATGCAGCTCCAACGGTTCGGGACACTCTTGCTTTGGTAACTTCAAAAGTCCGATTCGGATTAAAATACCAATTGTCCGTAACCAGGCTCGCAGCATATTTCCTCGTCCAGATAGTTCTTTGTCATCGCCGGGTGAAATATTTGACCTGATGGGCCTTTGCGATAGCCCTACGGGCTAAGGCTTGAGTGTGCACCCCTGCGACGTGGGGTTTCACACCTCTTGAATGTTCTAACGCGAAAGGGTAACGCTATATCACCGGGTTAAAACCATTGCGACCAAAGCTGCCCTTTATCTTACGGACGAAAGATCGGTTGTTGAATCGGTCACCCGGTCAAATTGATCTGGTCGATCGGACAATCTTGATTTCACCCAGTTGGCAAGTGCTTAAGTACAATCCATTACATTTTCTGGGGGTGTGCGCCTCCAGAAAATAATTTGTTTAGCTACTGATGGCCGTCAGCGTTGTTGAGCAGGGAAGTTGGGGCAGTGGCCCTAACCCTAACCAATCGGCCAGTTTTCGAGGCTGGATTGATCCGGTATGATCCTGGAGATCAAGACCCTAAAGCTCTATGCGACAATTGCTCAAATTTGGTCAGCGGTTGCCATTGATGAAAGTGGTTTGGGATAATTTGCGCCCCAGGATTCAGAACTGGCTGACCCACCTGAAGCCACCCCAAGAATCAGCAGCCTACCTGGCTTGGCGACACCAGTTTTTTCGAGACCGTCTGCGCCTGGGGTTATGGTTAGCGCTAGTTTGGCATTCAATTATATCAGCGGAAGGAATTTATACTTTCCTATTTGAGTTTGAAAGAATGAGGGAGGTTGCCCATAATTTCTACGGAAATGCCGCGATCGCTGAGCAATGGCGAGAAGGGGTCATTGTTTACAGTGTGGGCACCCTCCTCCTGTTGCTGATGTACTGGTTTGCGCTGCGTACGACCTGGGGAAAGCGACACCTCAAGGCGCTGTTTTTACTGTTTGCCTGCTCCATCGGCAATCTCTTTGCCCAAATTATTTTTACTTTCTATGGGGTTGCCGACCCACCGGGTCTGCTGATATTTTTAGCCATCACGGTTTTAATCCCCGTACATTGGCGACTACACCTCACCTACCAGTTCCTGTCGATTGCCTACTATGCGATCGCTTATCCGTTGATCGGGCTATCCAAATTTGAGAATGAGCTTTACAGCCTTTATTCGAGAAATATTACGCTGGAAATTATCTTTGTTTGCTCAATTAGCCTGGTGTCTGTATACCTGTACGAGCGGCTAAAGCGCTCAGAGTTTGAGGCCCATCGTCAGCTACAAATGTTTCTGCATTCGGTGTCGCACGATTTGCAAACACCCGTTGTCGGTACTGCCGTTGTCTTGAGAAGCATGCTGGACAAGTCCTCCCCTTCCTCAGGTGATGAAATTCGGGTGCAGCGATCGCAACTCGAACGACTGCTCCAGGGGAGCGATCGCCAGCTTACCCTGATCCATTCCCTGCTCGAAGCCCACACCATCGAAGTCAAGGGCGTTGTCCTCGATCGCCAACCTATTCAGTTAAAGCCCCTGGTGGACTCCGTGCTGAGTGACTTAAGCCATGTTTTAGCCAAAAAGCACATCCAACTAGTCAACTACATTACAGCAGATCTGCCTTTGGTGAACGCGGATGCCAATCAACTCTGGCGCGTGTTTAGCAACCTCATTGGCAACGCCCTCAAACACAACCCCCATCGAATTCAGCTCACCCTGGATGCAAAGGTGGTGGAGATGGAGAAATATGAGAGTTCAAGGCGGCGGCGGGGCGTAGAGCCAAGCATACAGACAACCTTGCCTGCTTTGCTCTGCACCGTGCAAGACAATGGCATTGGGATTGCGCCCGAACAGGGCCAGCGGTTGTTTGAACTCTATGCTCGGGGCGCAAAGGCCCGATACATGCCGGGATTAGGGCTGGGCCTTTATCTTTGTAAGCAAATTATTGAAGCCCACGGCGGTGAAATGGGTCTTACGAGCCAGCCAGGGGAAGGAGCCACGTTCTGGTTTACCCTGCCCCTACACCCAGCCTGATCGCAAGGCGACCACCGCTGCCTGTACCCGGTCGTCTACCGCCAGCTTGTTCAGGATGCTGCGAATATGGGCCTTGACCGTGCTCAGGCTAAGGCGCAGAGCTGAGGCGATCTCAGGGTTGCTGTACCCTTTCACGATCAGCTCTAGTACTTCCAACTCTCGCTGGCTCAGTGGGTTGACGGGTTTAGCGCGAACGGCAGGCTGCAGGTGTTTGATCACACACTGGGCAATTTGCGGATCGAGATAGACGGCTCCGTCCTGAACGCAGGCGATCGCCATCACCAGCTTCTTCAGCCCCAATCCTTTGACGCAATACCCATCGGCCCCACTTGACAGGGCCGCAATAATTTCCTCCTCCGACCGGTGGGAGGTGAGCATCATCACCCGCACCTCAGGCAAGGTGGCCTTGATGCTCTGGGTGGCCGCAATGCCATCCAGCTCAGGCAGGCCGATGTCCATAATCACCAGATTGGGCTGTAGCTGCAGCGCCGCTTCAATGCCGGAGTAACCATCCTCTGCCTGACCCACAATTTGTAGCTGCGGCTCGTCTTCCAGGAGATGCTCTAGGCCCAGCCGCATCACGGGGTCATCTTCGACGATTAAGATCCGGAGGCCAGAGGGTTGATCCTGAGCGGGGGCAGTTACCGAGGTCGGAGGCATGAACACCGATCGCTAAAGACTTTAGAAAAAGATTATCAACTGTTCCCTCAAATCTCCCTAACGGTTGGTGGAAGGGGATTTGGAGCTACGGGTTGATGATTTGCATCATACCTCACTTTGCGGGCGAGCGCCCCCATCCCGTCGCCTGCTTCTTCCAGCCGCCGCCCTGCATCAGCAGCTTGCGGCGTAGCCAACTGCGCGACAATATGCCGCCAGCCATAGCGGAAGTACCACTGCTTGGAGTCAGCCACGTAGTGGTGCAGTTGGGCCTGGGGCGCGATGACCGCCGCTGCCTGGGGCATCACCACATAGTCCTCAGCGGGCATGATGCAGCGGGGGTGACGGGCCATCAGCATGGCAACCAGTGCCTGTTCCTGGTAGTAGTGGGAGCCAGCCTGCTCGATCTGGGTGCGGCACCAGTGCTCGATTTCATCCCAATCCAGGGCGTCGCTGCACAGTCCGGTGATGCCCACGTTGATGCGATCGGGAATGGGTACCCCCGCCAGTTGCTCCAGCAGGCTGGATGGATAGCCGTAGGCGGTTTCCACGTCCACCATGTGGCAGGGCATTTGGGGAGTCTGCAGCCAGTCCAGCAGGGCCACGGGGGGACGGAAAAACAGCATGTCGGAGTCCAGCACCAGCTTCCAGCCGGTGGTTCCTGCATGGATATCGGTGAGCTTGCGCAGGTTGGGGTATTCCTTACGGCGCGATCGCAACGTGGGATAGCGCTCCCAGGGCAGAACCGCCTCTAAGCGGGCCTCAATCTCGTCTGCCAGGATGAAGCGGACGGTTGGGCATACCCGGCGAATTGCCTGCTGATACGGGAGCGTCAGGGTGCCATCGTCCACCACCACCAGCCGCAAATGCAGATTCGTTTGCAGCACCAGGGAATGAAAGCAAAACACCGTCTGATACCAGAACTTGCGGCCACTGAGGTAGTAAACCTCCAGGGGTTCCCCATCACGGTTCGCAAGCGGCGGCAGGGATTTAGCAGCGGCTTCCATCCGCCGCTGGTCATGGGCAAATTGCAGCATCTTTCCCAAACCCTGGGTCTGGCAGCGCTGCAGAAATTGCCGGGGGACGTGGTAGAGCCGATAAAAGACGACGCCCAGCCCCAGTTGCGTAACCCAGGAGGGGGTGGGAACCGTCAAATTAGCCTGACCGGCCAGCAGTCCACAGGCTCCCCGCCACCGCACATAGGCCGAGGGGCTTTGCCACGCCCGCAGCCGCAGCCACGCCCGCCCCTGCCGCAGCCGCAAACTCCAGCGGGGAATCGCAGGCCAGATCCGGATGCCGTGAATGTCCAACACCTGCACCCACGACTGGCTGGCAGCGTAGTTCAGTCGGGCCAGATAGGACTGGGTCAGCCGTTTGGCGGCAATCAGGTGGGTGAGCTGAAGCTGGGGCAGGTAGGCCACATCCCAGCCCTGGTTGAGCAGGGTGAGGACGATGTCGTTGTCTTCCCCTGAAACTAGCTGACGACCGGTGCGGCCCAACCGCAGACGCGTCGGATCCACTGCAAGCTGCTGCCAATACTGGACAAAGGCCGCCCGCCGCAGCGCCATGCCAGCCCCAGCGGGAGCGGTGGCGGGATAGTGCCGACAAGCCGTCGGGAAATCGCCCTGGGTGATTTGGGGGGAATCGCCGAAATCTCGTAGGGCCAGGATGGTGTAGAAGTCCCTGACCCAGGCGGGGGGCGGTGTTTCAAACTCTGGGAGCACTTTGCCCCCCACCGCTCCCAGGCGGGGGTGTTGATCAAAGATGTGCTGCGCCTGCTGCAGGTAATCGGGGGCCAGCACATTATCATCATCAACATAGACCAGCAAGTCCGCCTGGGCTTCCTGAAAGCCCCGCTGTCGGGCCATGGTCAGCCCCAGGCGCTCTTCCCGCACCAAACGTCCACGGGGATGCCAGCCCAGGTCGAGCTGGTCGGCCAGGGGGAGGGAGCTGGCGTTGTCGATGACCAGGAGTTCCCACCGTTCCATAGCCAGAGTTTGGTGCTGGAGCGCTTCGAGGACTCTGGTCAGATAATCGAGGCGAGGATTGTGGGTGCAGATGATGACGCTCAGGATGGGTTTCATGGGGAAATGATTGAAAAGGGGACAGATAGGATTAAAGGATGTTTGAAAAGTCCTGCCATGAGTCGCGCCGCTCACTTGATCCCCCTAAATCCCCCTTGCTAAGGGACGTAAATTTAATGTGAAATTCCTGGGGGAGGGGCGTGGAATTCCATGCCCCTACAGGTTTTGGTTTCGGTTTCCCCTTTTTTAAGGGGGGGTGGGGGGATCGATTAACTCGCGGGAATCTTCTCCCTCGCCCAGGTGACCTTGGTGCGCTTCACGGCGGCGGGAATGCCTGCCGCCAGGCAGTGGGCGGGAATATCCTTGGTCACAATGGAGCCTCCGGCAATGATTGCGCCTTTGCCGATGTGTACATTTTTCAAAACAGAGCTTTGCATCCCCAGCCAGACGTGGGCGTCGATTTGAATGCGGTGGGCGTAGTTGATACGCTTTTGGGTGGTGAGATCCAGGATGGAATGGGAGTCACCACAGCGAATATCAATGCCGTGGGATAGCATACAGTCCTCGCCAATGGAGACGGAAGCCTCCGGTTCGGCAACGCCAATCAGGGCTTTGGCGATCGTTGTGCCCTTGCCAATTTCCAGGGAACAGCGGTTGTCCGCAATCCACAAACACCCGCCCTGCATCTGGCACTGCTCACCAATGTGAATGACATTATCGGAGCCGTTAATGAGGATACTGGTGGAGCGCAAGTGCACCCCAGCCTGGATCTTAACGGTGTTGCGATCGCCCTTCACCGTGATAGTCACTTGCTTTAGAAAGGGCAAATAGCCATCGGTATCAATCTGAACAACATTGCCTTTCCCCTTCAGGCGGCGACGGTTTCCCTGAAGCCAATAGTAGAGCGGCAGCAGCGATCGCCACCAGGATATTTTTTTGACCTGGTTCAAGATTTGCTGTTTCGCGTGCTGTGCGGTTTGGGAGGGTGCGGTAAAGAGAGATGAGGTCATTGGCTGCAGGGATGGGAGTGGGTTAACTCATGACGATTGCTGAGTAGTTAAACAAAATTATTTTCTTGGGGTGTGCGCCCCCACCGGGGGCGCACACCCCCACAAGTTGTCATTGATTGTGCGTTAGCACTTACTGGCCGGGGGCCGAGTGCCTGCCTGTGGGCGATCGCCCGCCGGTAGCTCGCCTCCTGCAAGTCCCCAATCCGTTTCAGGTTGTAGGTTGCTAAAACGCGATCGCGGGCCGCCTGCCCCAGCCGCATCCGCTCAGCGGGATGGTCCAGTAGGTCAATGATGGCGATCGCCAGTTGGCGAGGGTCTTGTGGGGGCACGAGCCGACCAAACTGACCCTGATCCAGAAGTTCCGCCATGCCCCCGGCCGCACTGGCCACGATGCCCCGTCCGGCTGCCATGGCTTCCACACATACCAGCCCGTAGCTCTCCCAAATACTGGGAAACACGCAAATATCCGTGGTCAGGTGGTCTGGAATCTGGTGCAGGGGAACCGCTCCAGTGAATTCCAGGGTCTGCCGGTAGGGAGCTAACTTGGTTTCGAGGTACTGCTGCATATCCATCTGTGGATGGGGAGAATTCCAGGCTGGCCCCACAAAGCGAAAGCGCACTTGAGGGTGGTGGCGCAAAACGTGGGGAATGGCCGCCGCCAGATCCAGCACGCCTTTGCGACGTTCTAACCGCCCCACAAAGGTGACAGTGTGGGTGTGGGTTTCAATGGGGATGGCGAGCAGGGCGGGAGCAGGAATGTACGGATAGGGCACATGGGACACCCGATCCGCTGCCAGTCCCCAATCGATGATGAGCCGCTGAGCGATGGCCAGCGACGGAGCCGCAATTTCATCCGCCGTCAGGGCATGGTGGCGTTCTGGATCGGCGGCTGGATCATAAGGGGCAGGACGTTTCAGCCACTTTCCCCGCCGGATTGCCCCCGCCGCCATTCGCAGCTTTGATGGCCAGCTCAAAGGTTCCTTACCCAGGGCGGCCAGAATGTAGCCGGGGGTGTGCAGCTTTAAGACTAAGGGAATGTCGGGCACACTCCGCACCGCTGCCGCCGCATCGGCACCGCAGTCTGGCCCCTCCAGTACGTCAAACTGGATGCTGCCGTGGCGCTCAACAAAAACAGGGGCGATCGCCCCGGCAAAACAAGAACGGGGTGCCTGGACGCGATGCACCCAGATCCCGTCCACCAATTGGGAGCTGGTTTGGGTATCACTGCCCGCAAAGACCTCCACCTGATGCCCCCGCTGTACCAGCATTTGGGCGGCCTGCTGCACATAGGTGGCAATCCCGCCAACGGCAGTGTCTGGGGGATATTCGTAGCTAATGAAGGCAATTTTCATGGCCTTGCTCCTGCCATTTTTTCTGTGGTGTCACCTGCAACAATCTCTGGGGATTTTTCCTGCGAATGCTCCTGCAAGTTTTCCCGCAATTTCAACGTGCCCGACTGTGAGAGACGCACAATACCGTGGTCGGGACGGTAGGCCCACATGGCGTCCTGGACAATGGCTGGATGTACTTCAAAGGTCAGCGCATCCTCCGCTTCAAAGTAGGTAACCGGATCGTTGGGGCGATGGACAAACACGCTAGCCCGATACTGCCCCGGAAACAGGGGCAACTGACGCAGCTCAAACCGCAGTTCGACCTGCCCTTTGAACAGACAGGGGGCAATCCCTTCTTCGGGGGTGCAAATGCTGGAAACCAGGGTGCCAACCGCATCGTAGATTCGCACTACTACGCAGCCATCCGACAAAGGCTGGTGGGCTGCCAGGGTGATCCGCAGGGCATAGTGGCGGTCAAAAATGGGCGATCGCGTCGCATTTCCTGCCCCATCCTCCAGCGTTATCTCAATCAGCTCAAGACCATAGCGGCTGATGGCGTGGGCGGTGCTGGCGTGGCTTTGGCTGCTGTTGAGGTAGTGCTTGATGACCTGTTCACTACTGCCCACCATCGTCAACTGACCCTGCTGCAGAAAAATGGCCGTATTGCAAAGCTGCCGAATGGCCGCCATGTTGTGGCTGACAAATAGAACCGTGCGTCCGCTCTGCGTCACGTCCTGCATTTTGCCCAGGCATTTATTCTGAAACTGCACATCCCCCACCGCCAGAACTTCATCCACAACCAGAATTTCCGGCTCCAGATGGGCGGCCACCGCAAACGCCAGCCGCACGTACATCCCGGAGGAATAGCGCTTGACGGGGGTGTCCAAAAACCGCTCCACTTCGGCAAAGGCGACGATTTCGTCAAACTTACGGCAAATTTCCGTGCGCCCCATGCCCAAAATCGCGCCATTCAAAAAGATATTTTCCCGTCCGGTGAGTTCCGGGTGAAACCCCGTGCCCACTTCCAGCAAACTGGCCACCCGGCCCCGGATGCGAATTTCTCCGACGGTCGGTTCGGTAATGCGGCTGAGGATCTTGAGGAGGGTGGATTTGCCTGCACCATTACGGCCAACAATGCCGACGCGATCGCCCTGATTGACCGCAAACGACACATCCTTCAGCGCCCAGAAGCTTTCTTCTGGTTCCACAGACCGACAGCGGCGGGACAACCGTCGCCAGAGCTGCCGACCGCCAACGCTCCAGGTCTCCCGCAGGGACTGGTACTTAGCTTGGGGACGGCCCAGGGTGTAACGTTTGCTGAGGTGTTCGACTTGAATGATGGGAGGGGACATGGTGAATGGGTGAATAGGTGGATGGGTGGATCTGCTGCAGGCTAGAAGCCAGCGCGACGAGAGGGTTTAAGCCTGTAGGTGCCGTATAGCCCAAGGGCATAGCGATCGCTCAAATGAAGCGTAATGCACCGTTGAGCGGGCAATTTCATTTCAAGAAATCTCCTGAATTCTGAATTCTGAATGCAAAGCTCAAAGGTTTAAACCAATCTGTTCACTCAAGCCTCTAATTACAGGTTATTTAATTCACGATCCTAAATGACATCAGCAAAGGTGCGTTCGTAGGTGCGGAAGTAGCGGATACCGCACACCAAAAGAACCAGTACCAGGCCAATGGATAGCAAGAATCCCGGCAGGTAAAGGGGGGCTTCGCCGCCCAAAATGGCCCAGCGGAAGCCATCAATGACCGCCACCATGGGGTTCAGGGAGTAGAGCCAGCGCCACTGTTCGGGGACGACGCTACTGCTGAAGCCGACGGGGGAGATGTAAAGGCCAAATTGCAGGATGAAGGGTACCACGTAGCGAAAGTCGCGGTACTTGACATTTAGGGTGGCCAGCAGCAAACCCGCACCAATGGCGGCGGCAAAGGCCAGGGCAATGAACAGGGGCAGGGTGACGATACGCCAACTGGGGACAAAGTTATAAACCACCATCAGCGCCAGAAGCAGGATTCCCGAAATAAAAAAGTCCACCAGGCTAACAATGACCGCGCTGGTAGGAACCACCAGTCGGGGGAAGTAGACCTTTGAAATTAAGTTGGCGTTGGTAACCAGGCTGTTGCTGCACTCCGATAGGGCGTTTGCAAAAAACTGCCAGGGCAACATGCCCGCAAAGACGAGGATTGGGTAGGGCACCCCATCGGAGGGTAGCTGGGCAATTTTGCCAAACACGATGGTGAAGACCACCATGGTCAAAAAGGGCCGCAGCAAAGCCCAGGCCACGCCAATGGCAGTTTGTTTGTAGCGCACCAAAATGTCTCGCCACACCAGGAAGTAGAACAGTTCCCGATAGCGCCAGATGTCCTGCCAGTATTGGCGCTGGGTGCGTCCGGCCTGGATGACGAGTTCGATCGAAGGGTCATGCATGGGAAGACTGGGGAAAGGAGAATGTGCAGGGTTCAGGTGAATGAGCAGTGATGTATCTTGATGGTGCGGTGAGGGTGGTTGCGATCGCGTTTGCGCTGAAGTTCACCTTCAAAAACCGTTACACCACCCTTTGCAAGTCTCCGCGAATCCACTGAAAATCAGGATTTGGTCGGATTTTCAGAGCCTTTACCAGAAAAGAGGGGTACGCTGAATGCGCAAGTTTGCTGAGGGACAAGACCAATGATGCAAATGTTTCAAGCCCGGTCATCGTCTCCCTGGCATTGGGCGGTGAGGCTTCTGGGCCAGCCGCTTCTGTTGATCTGTCTGTTGGGCCTCTGGGTCGCGCCCCTGCAGGCCCGTGATGTGGATAAAGTTGACCTGGAGGGAGCAGCCAATGACGCGCCTGAAGCTGGCTTCCCTGGAGAGGGCGATCGCCCCCCGCTAGATGCCGCCCCAATTGCGCCTTCCCTTTACCCCCTGGAAGACTATCGGCTGACGGTGGGGGATATTGTGTATGTTGGTGTCGCCAATGTGCCCGACTACAGCGGTACGTTCCAGGTGTTGCCCGGTGGAGCGCTGAACCTGCCGGTGCTGGGGCACGTCGCGGTGTGGGGGATGACGCTGCCGGAGGCCGAGCAGGCCATCACCGAGGCCTATGCCGCAGCGGAAATTTTAGTTGAACCGCGAATTACCGTTACCATTTCCCAGCTCAGCCCGTTGGAGGTGGTGATCATCGGCGAAGTCAGCCGACCTGGGGTCTATCTCCTGTCCCCCCTCCAGGGACGCCTGCCCACCGTGGCAACCGCCATCTATGCGGCGGGCGGCATTACCCAGCATACGGATTTGCAGTCAATCGAAATCCGCCGGGTCAGCCCCGACAACCAGCAGGAGGAAACCATCACCGTCAGCCTGTGGGATTTGCTCACCCAGGGGGCACGCAATCAGGACCTTCCCCTGCGGGACGGAGATACCATCGTGGTGCCCCAAACCGAGTCGATTGGGGTGGCGATCGCCCGTGAACTAGCCACTTCCAGCTTCTCCGCTGGGGCGGTTCAGGTCAACATCGTCGGCGAGATTGCCCAGCCAGGAGTTATGCAAGTCCCGGCAGACACCTCTGTAATGGAGGCGCTGCTGCTGGCCGGTAGCTTTACCCAGCGATCGCGACGGTCCCGCGTTACCCTACTGCGGCTCAATCCTGACGGCACGGTTACGGAGCGATCGCTGCCCGTAGACTTCACGGCGGCCACCAACGATGACACCAATCCGCTGCTGCAAAACCGGGATGTGCTCCTGGTGGGTCGCAACTGGGGAGCCTCCGTAACCGATACCGTGGGCGGCATTATGCAGCCCGTCACCAGCGGCCTTTCCCTGCTGAACCTGTTCCTACCCTTCCTATTCACCCCCTAAACCAGCCACTGGGTGGCTCCCATCTACCATGGCCCTTCCCCCTGAAGACTCCTCGCCAGATGCCTCCCTCGCCTCGACCGCGGGGGCGTCTGCCGCTGGGGAAGAGGGCTTTAGCATTGCTCGAATTTTGGGGATTGTGCGCCGCAAGATCTGGGTGATTGCCGTTCTGGGGCTGATTTCCGGGGCAGGGATGATGGTCAAAAACGCCCAGGAGGTGCCCGAATACCAGAGCACCTTTCGCCTGCTGGTAGAACCTGTGCGCGAGCAAAAGAACCTGTCCCGCCTCACCGACAGCCAGCAAAGCAGCAGCCAGCAGGAACTGGACTATATCACCCAAATTGAAGTGCTGCTCAGCCCTGAGGTTTTGACCCCAATTTTAGAGGAGGCCGCCCAGCGCTATCCCGATGTGTCCTATGACAGCGTCATCGGGCAACTGGCGGTGTATCGGCTGGGGGAAACGAAAATCCTGGAAGTCAAATACATGCATACTAACCCTGAACGGGTTAAAGCCCTGCTGGAGGTTGTTGCCCAGGGCTATTTGGAATACAGCCTGGAATCGCAGCGATCGCAACTGCTGCAGGGGTTAGCGTTTGTAGATGAACGGCTGCCGCTGATCCAGTCCCGCGTAGACACTTTGCAGGAAGGCATTCAGGATTTGCAGCAAACCTACCAGTTTCTGGAGCCAGAAGCCTTTGCTACCGATCTGTTTAAACAACTGATTGAGATTGCCCAGATTCGCCGCAATCTACGGGATGAGTTTATTAAATTGGATTACCAGTACAACGACCTGCTGGAGCAGGCGGGGGCGGCGGCGGCCCTGCGCCAGTCGGATGCCTACCAGGCTCTGAGTCAGGAGTACCAGGTGCTGCGGCAGCAGTTGGCGATCGAATCGGCCCGCTTTGGTCCCAACAGTCCCAACATTCAGCTCATTTTACGTCAGCAGGAAAACCTGGCTCCCCTGTTGTTTGAAGAAGCCGAGCGGGTGCTGCGGGATCAGCTCACCCAGGTGGCCAACAGCATGGCTGCCCTGGCCGCCCGCGACCAGGAGCTAGAGGCCATTGAGGCCGTCCTGCGGGAGAAAGTTCAGGCTTTGCCCCCCATTTCCCGCACCTATCAAGAACTGCAGCGGGAATTGGAGCTGGCCACGGAAAGCCTCACCCGCTTCCAGGAAACCAAGGAAGTCTTGCAAATTCAAGCCTCGCAAAACGAAATTCCCTGGGAGCTGATCACGCCCCCCACCGATGCCCAACGTAAGCCGGGCACCAGTCCTACCAAAGCACTAATGACGGGCTTCATGCTGGGGGCGGGGCTGGGGCTGGGGCTGGGCTACGTGCTGGAGAAATTCGAGAATACCTACTACACCGTAGCAGAAATCAAAAAACGGTTACCCATTCCCGTTCTGGGGGTGATTCCTCTCTATCCCGACCTGATTGGTGCGGCCCCCGAAGCTCATGTGGTAGACCTGCGATCGCCCGAAGCAGCTACGTCCCTTTCCGCCGATGCGATCGCCCTCAAAGCCCAGCTCAAGAACCTGATCACTCCTAAAACCAGCGACTGGCGGTCTTACCTCAAAGATCCTGATTTTCTCAGTAAGGTGGCGGCTGCTTCAACCCCAGATGAAGCCCCGCTCCCGACTGAGCCACCCCCGCCCCCCAAGCCAAGCAATGGCAAAGGGGCCGCTTCCCCCGAAGAAGACACGCCAGCCAGCCGCTGGCTGATGGAATACGACAGCTACGGGTTCCTGGAGGCCTTCCGGGCGCTGCATGCTAACCTGCAAACCTACAGCCTCAAGTCGCTGGTGTTGACCTCGGCTTTGCCGGGGGAAGGCTCTACCACCGTTGCCGTCCACCTGGTGCAGGCAGCGGCGGCCATGGGGCGGCGGGTGCTGCTCATCGATGGCCAGTTTCGCCGGGGAGGGACGCGCCTGAGTTCCCTCCTGGGCATTCAGCCAGAGCCAGGGCTGAGTGATTACATCCAGGAACGGGCCAGCATCAATGACATTACCCAGCGGCTCTTTTGGGAGTCAAACCTGTTTGCCATCAGCTCGGGCACCAAGTCCCTCGACCCCACCCGCCTGCTGTCTTCCTTCCGCATGGAGGACTTGATGGTGCGCATGGAGAAAAACTTTGATCTGGTGATTTACACTATGCCGCCGCTGATGGGGTTGGCCGACGTGGGGCTGGTGGCGTCAAAAACCGCTGGGGTGCTGCTGGTGACCTCCGTGGGCCGTCGCCGCACGGTTGATGCCCTGAACCTGACGCTGGAGCGGCTGCAGGTGGCCCGTGTGCCGGTGATTGGGCTGGTGGTGAACCAGGTGAAGAACTACTCGGTAGACCTGTATGCGCGGGCGGCGTAGGAGCTACCGAGGTTCAACCCTACCAGGGCGATCGCCGTGACAATCTGCCCCCCGTCCGACCCATGC
Source organism: Synechococcales cyanobacterium (assembly GCA_035285585.1). Classification (GTDB taxonomy): domain Bacteria; phylum Cyanobacteriota; class Cyanobacteriia; order CAKZMO01; family CAKZMO01; genus JAYKGU01. The sequence goes on along the minus strand of JAYKGU010000316.1, from coordinate 7,837 downwards.
CAGAACTGAAAGGTCGCTGGCTGATCTACCACGGCGGCCATCAGGGCCACGCGTATGATGCTGAGGAACAGGGCGATCGCCACCGATCTACCCACCAATCCCGGTAAGCGCTGCCATTCAGTCATCGCCGCCATCAATACGGAAATCTGCAGCAGCAGCCCCAGCAAAGCCGCCCCTGTGCAGGCAAATTCCACCTCCACGGCCCCATTGGGGAGTTGAATCAAGCTGCCCTGCTGCACCACGTCAAAGCCGATGTAGTGCAAACCAAAGGCGGCACAGGCGGCTGTGATTACCCGAATCGGATATCCCCATGTGCTTTCTAAAAAGCTGGGCACCGCTCTGGGCGGCACCGACAGCGCCACCACCAAGGCCCAAATCCGCCCCCACGACGCCTGATGCCAGCCGCGCACCAGCAATGACCAGCCGCTAAAGGCCAGCAGCGGAAACAGCCGCACAAAGGCCGTTTCCGTAGCCTGGAGGTGGGTGGCCTTGGCCAGCAGCAGCCCAATGATGATTCCCCCCAGGCCCCTGGCGTAGCGGTCGGGTGGCGGCTGGAGGGGCAGCGATCGCCCCGTCTGGGAAATAATCGCTCCCCAAAATAGGAGGCTCAAAACTCCCTGATCCAGGTTGCCCGTTATCCTGGCAATTAAAAGAAAGTGCAGCCCCACCAGGCCAAGCCCAAGGAGCTGCAGGGGATGGAGAACCAATCGAGATGGGGCCTTCAAACACTGCATTAAGAAAGTCATGGCGATCGCATCAATTAAGTGCTCAAGCACAATGAATTCGTCCTGTGGGGGTGGGCCCCGCCGGAGGCACCCCCACAAAAACAACTTTTAACGAATGCGGTGCTTCATGCGCTTGGGCTTCCGACCCATCAGGCGGCCCATGCGTCGGCCAAAGGCGGTGGCCGGGTTGGCGTTAGCATCCGGGGAGGCCGTCTTCAGGTTGCCCTGGCCCCGTCTGGCCCACCGGGTCACCAACCACGCATAGAGAAATAGACAACTGCCCAGGATGCTTTCAAGGATGAGCCTGACGCTGTTTTTAATGAGATTTTGCAGCACATTGGCGCGGGCCTGCTCCGCCTGGTCGTTGGCCTGCTCTTTTGCCTGATTCAGGCTGTCTAAAATTTGCGCCCTGGCGTCCTCAGGGTCGGTGGGGGCATCGGGGAGTTGCCCCTGTTCATCGGGAACAGGCACCAGGCTCTGCAACTGTTCGGGGGTTGCCTGTTCCAGCTGGGTCTGGGTCGCCTCAATCTGCTGGCGCTGTTGGTTGACCTGGGTGCTGATTTGCTGATTGTTAAAGTTGTGGAGGCGAAAGGTATTGGCCACGGTCAGGGGCACCAGCAAAAACAGCACTACACTAAACAGCAGCGTCAGCCAGGATAGAAACTTGAGGAGCGGCCATTCTATCGCCTGCCGCTCAACGCCGTCCCCCCAAAACACCAGGGCCAGGGCCAACAGCGGCACCGGCACCAATCTAATCAAATCCCCGGCAAACTGGTATTCCCACACGGGATCTAGAAAATCGGGCGGAATCAAAACGTAGAAAAAATCAATAAACGCCATCAGCAGCAGACCATAGCCGATGAATCGGGCTAAGCGCAGTAGATGACCGGTGAGAATAACAGGGGCGGCTTCGGAGGTAGGGGAAGGATCTTCGTCGTTGGGGTGGGAAGGGGGTGGGGGAAAGGGTGGATGGGTGAATGGGAAGGGGGTGGATGGGGATGGGGGAAAGGGCGGTTCCGCAGAGCGGGGTGGGGTAGAAGGGGTCATCGGGTGTCCTTTGAGTGTCTTCTAGTTTTTTTGGTGGATAAGGCCAACCTATCCTCAGATTGTTTGCGTTCCTGTTTGGGAATTGTTTTCGGCTAAAACAAGTGCGATCGCAACCATTCCCCCCCCACAGTAAAGAAAGGTTACCGCAAGCGCTTTGCTTGAGCCTTGATTGAAGCTAAGTTGAAGCACTGCCGCACTTAACCGAGGAATGGTTGATCCATAGCTTGATGAATCAATTATTGACTACCGGCAAACCGATGAGTGTGCTTGAGATATTCTCCCGTCAGTGCAGAAAGACGCGATCGCGGCGATACCGGCGCTTTTGCCTTCGGTTGGCCATCAGCAGCCTCTGTTTGCTTTTGATCTATGGCCCGCTGAACCTGGCGATCGCCCATCTACTTTGGCCCCAGCCCGACGGACTTCTGGTGTTGGGAGGGCACCCCCACCGCGAAACCACCGCCGCCCAGGTGGCGCGCCAACACCCACAGATCCATGTTTGGTCGTCCTCCGGCCTGGGGCCAGAGCGGGCCTATCCCATCTTTCAAGCCCTTGATGTCAGCACCGATCGCGTTACCCTTGACTATCGCGCGGTTGACACGGTGACCAATTTCACCACCCTGGTGAATGACTTCAAAGCCCACCGCATCCGTCACCTGTACCTGGTCACCTCTGACTACCACATGCCCCGTGCCTGTGCGATCGCCACCATCATCCTCGGCAGCTACCGGATTGCCTTCACCCCCGTTGTCGCCCACTCCCACCGCTCCCCCGAATCGCCCCTCCGCATCCTGCGCGACATGATTCGCTCCTGGCTGTGGCTCGTGACGCGCTGGAGTGGTGCCAGTCTGCGGCAAGAACCCCTGTCTTTCCCCATTGTTAAATCCAATCGTTGATCCTATGGCTATTGCGCCCTCACCCCAAACCCCTCTCCCAAAGAGGGCGAGGGGCTTTGAAGCGATTCGTCAGCTCTGGCTCCCCTTCTTTCAACCTGGGAGAAGGGACTGGGGGCTGGGGGCCATGCCCGCGCCAGATGACCCACTAGAAGCCAGCTTCCTCCGAAATTCTGACTCCTGGATTCTGGATTCTGAATTCCTATCCAACCAGAACTTCCCAGCCTAAGCGGAAACCCTCCTCCCTCCTCCCTCCTCCCTCCTCCCTCCTCCCTCCTCCCTCCTCCCTCCTCCCTCCTTCATCCTTCACTCAACCATGTCTTTATCCGTCGGTCCCATTCAACGCTATGTTCCCGGCTCCACCTGGTTTGACTTGACCAAGTACTCCAATTTGGGTACTCAAGAGCGGGTATCGATCAACCTGGTAGAAAGTGACCTTTGGCTGATTGACAGCAGTGATCTTTATTTGCCCTACGACTATGCGCCCCGCGTGGCCTTTATCAATGAAGGGGCGGGCTACCAATCCCCGGTTTCCATGACGGCAATGGGTTCGACTACCGGTGAGGCCACTGTTTTCAGCAATCTTTCTGGTATCAATAGCATTCTTCCCAGCCGGAATGCCCCCCTGAGGGTGGGCGACTGGGTGCAGATCTCCGAGGTCAAAGCCAATACCCAGCTCAATTTTTCAGTAACGCCCAACGGGGTGTCTAATCCCAGGGCTACCCCCCTCAGCACCGATTCCAGCCTCAACCCCATCAGCGCCAGCAATCCCAATAGCCCCATCTTTTGGACGGCCTATGCCGACCCCAAGGCAACCAAGCCTCTCCTGCTGCTGGCCTATGAAGACATTGCTGGCCCAGGTAGCGACAACGACTTTAATGACGGAGTTCTGGCCATTGATGTCGGTCAGGAAAACTTCAATGCCATCTTTTCCAGGGCAAATTTAGGCCAGGATGCCAGCGCCAACCTGGTTGACCTGACAGAGGCCCAGGCTGCCCCTTTTGAAATCCACAGTGCCGTTGGCCTGCTGGTAGTGGGGGCGATCGCCCTTGCCCGTCGTGCGGGTTGGTGGCGGCAATCCCAACCCGCTAACCTGTCTTGAACTTCAGCCACACCCCGGACATTTATTTTCCTGTAGCAGCCGCAAAGATGCTCCCTAAGATGCTAGGATTCCTCACGCGTTTTCTAACTCCTCCGATTCAATCCTCGACTTTGTCAGAATGGAGCGATCGCCCCATTCATCTAACCATCGTTACCCAGTTTTTCCCCCCTGACTTTGCCGCCACTGGCCAGTATATGGACGAACTGGCTAGCCATTTGGGAGCGCAGGGCTTTGCGGTACAGGTCTTTACGGGCCAGCCCAGCTACGCCTTTGAGGTCACCGAAGCCCCCGCCACCGAGCAGAAGGGGCCGGTGCAGATCAGCCGCTCCAGCTTTTTACGCAGTCGCTCCCGTAAGATGGCTGGCCGCACGCTCAGCAGTCTGGCGTTCTGTCTCCATACGGCCTGGCACCTGCTGCGGAAGCGCCATCGAGGCGATCTCACCCTGTTTGTCAGCGAGCCGCCTTACGTGCAGGTAGTGGGCTATTTGTTTCACCTCATTTTTGGCACCGCCTATGCCGCCCTGGTGTATGACCTGTATCCCGATGTGGTGGTGGGCCTGGGGATGCTGCCCGATGACCACTGGGTGGTGCGGCTGTGGGATGCCATCAACCGGCGGGTGTGGCGGCGGGCCGAGGCTGTCATCGTTCCCTGCGACACCATGAGAGATCGCATCGTCGCCAAGCATCCAGAACTCGCGCCCCGGATTAGCGTGATTCACAACTGGTCTGACCCCGACTGGATTAAACCTCTGGCCAAGGCAGAGAACGAGTTTGCCAGAACCCACCAGCTCACAGACGTTTTCACCGTCCTCTATTCCGGCAATATGGGGCGCTGCCACGATATCGAGACCATCCTCAAGGCGGCCCAGGCTCTACAGGGCGAAGCGGTCCAGTTTCTATTCATCGGCGGTGGCCCCCAGCGGGAAGCCAGCGAAAACCAGGTGGCTGCCCTCGAACTCACCAACTGCCGCTTCCTGCCCTATCAGGACAAAGCACTCCTACCCCAGTCTTTGACGGCCTGCGACCTGCATCTCGTGAGCATTGACACCGCCATGGAGGGTCTGGTAGCCCCCAGTAAGTTCTACTCCGCCCTGGCCTCAGGGCGACCAGTGGCGGTTATTTGTGAACCCCATTCCTACCTGAGGGGGCTGGTCTCAGCTACTAACTGCGGGGCGGCGTTTGTTAACGGCGACAGCCAGGGACTGGCCAGCTTTATTCGCTACCTGGTAAAAGATCGGGAGGCGAGTCAGCGCCTTGGCCTTTCGGGGCACCGCTTTATTCGGGAGCATTTTACGGCCCAGGCCATTAGCCGCCAGTACTATCGGCTGATTCAGCGGGCGGTGGTGAAAAATGCCGATCTGTACCAGGCACTGGAGAATAACGAGTTTGAACTCTACTACCAGCCCATCGTTAACCTGGGCAATGGCCGCATCGAGACGCTGGAAGCGCTGATACGGTGGCACCACCCCCAGCGAGGATTTCTGGAACCAGCGGAATTCTTAACCGCCGCCAAAGAAACGGGGTTGATTTTGCCCCTGGGCTGGTGGGTGCTCGATACGGCGTGCCGTCAACTCGCCCTCTGGCGGGAGCAATTCCCAGAAAAGCAGCTACGGGTGAGCGTGAATTTGTCTGCCCAGCAGTTTCTCCATCCTGAGCTAATTGTGCGACTGGATCAGGCTCTGAAAACCTATCATCTCCAGGGAGAATCCCTGGTGCTGGAAATTAAGGATGAGGCAATTGTCCATGACACGGCAGCAACCATCGGTGTGATGACCCAGCTTCACGCCCGCGGTCTTCAACTCTGCGTGGATGGCATTGGTACCCGCTATGCGTCCCTGAGCTTTCTGCATCGGTTCCCGGTCAACAGCTTGAAGATTGATGCAAAGACGATCAACCGGCTGGATATTGACACCCAGCTAGCCGACTGGCTCCAGAGCCTGATTGTGATGACCCGTGATCTAAATATCTCCGTCATTGCCATGGGCGTCGAAAACGATTTCCAGCACCGCCGGACGCGAGAAATGGGAATCACCTATGGGCAGGGCTATCAATTTGCTCGACCCAGTTCGGTTCGCGACACAGCTCATCTGCTGGCCCGCGCTCGTCCATTCGCCCTATGCTACGAACCCTCACCCTCTCCTCCCGCCATGGCTCAATCCAATGGTTCTCTAGTACTGGTCATTGATGACGATCGCTCCCTGCGTAAGCTCCTCAGTCTGGCTATCCAGCAGGCCGGATATCGGGTGGTGGAAGCCACCAATGGCCAGGAAGGGCTAGCTCTCTATCAGCAGGTTCAACCCAACCTCGTCCTGCTGGATGCCATGATGCCCGAAATGAACGGCTTTACCTGCTGCCGCCATCTCCGCACATTGCAGTCCGGCAGTGACAACGACGGCCAGCCAGCGACCAAAAGCCCCATCTTAATGATCACAGCCCTGGACGATGATGGCTCGGTGGAAAATGCTTTTGCCGCCGGGGCCACGGACTACATCACCAAACCCATTAACTGGGCTATTCTCAAGCAGCGCCTGAAGCGGTTACTGGGTTGAGCCGCCTGTTGCTTCCAGACGGCCCCCTGGCTGTCCCGTCGATTTCATCTCGCTTCAAGCAGAACCTATAGCCCCACCTCGCGCTCAAACCGCAGCATCTCTAAACTGCGATCGCCATACATAGATTCAATCTGTTCCACACAGCAGGCGATCGCAAAATCGTTGAGTTCTTCTGGCTCAATGCCAAACAGGTCTTGAAAAACGTCCGCCTCTACCCGACAAAACCGGGGGCGATCGCGATAGATAGAACAGGTGCGCTGCGATCGGTCGAAGTGAATGCACCAGCCATCCTCCCCCACCAGGCTGAGGTAAAGGGCTAGTTCATCGGGCGTCAGGTATTCTTCCAGGTCGGGGCGATCGCCCGGTTCCAGATAACAGCATGCGCCGCAGCGCTTGATACATCGCCAGGTTGCCATGACTTCTCTGTGACTTTTTCTCCGTAAGAATGGATACGCGAACTTCTCTCTGGGATGCGGGAACCGCATCAATGCCATGACGCCGATACAAGTTGCCGGAAATTATGCATAGAAGCGGCGTCTAATCAGGTAGAATGTAATCCAGGCATTTGCTAGTCAAATATCGAGTCAAATCCTTATTACTGGGTCATTTTGGGAGGAACAATGGATTCCCTAACAAGTGTGATTAGCGGCGTCAACTGGGAAGCAATCATTCAGCTCACCTTAGTAGCCATGATTATGATATCCGGGCCGGTCGTCATTTTCCTGCTCGCCGTCAACCGTGGTGATCTCTAAGAAGCTCTGGTATTCAGGTCTCCAAGATTCGGGTCTCCAAGATTCAGATCGCTTAAGATCAAATTTGCAAATCACCTAGCGCCCTGGCGCATTCGTTTGATAGATCTTGTTATAGACTTGTATAGATCAAGAGGGGAGCGATCGCCCAATTAGCGATTTATTTCCCTCTTTCTTCTTGTCTAGACCTTACTTTCATTGTATGATGAAGAGCTTAGCTTCAGCAGAGGGTTTCCGTTTTTTGGCAACGAGATGCATATCAGCAAGCTCGTATCCGATTGGTATAACTAACACACATGGCCAACATAGAATTGCAATTGGTATTCAGAAATACCAAACACCCGATACAATCGCCCATTGATCATGCCAGGGCAGTGATGCTTATTACCTTAGATCTTTTCCCTCGACCCAAAACCCATAAGCTTACCAAGCAAACTCATTATCTACTCTAACAATAGGGCCAGGAATTACGTTTTAGTGAGTTTGGCTGGTAAAAGTAGGTGCTCAAGCACAATTAGTGACATCTTGTGGGGATGTACGCTTTACAAGAAGCACACCCCCGAGAGAAGAATTTTGTTTGACTACTTACAAATGGCTCGTCATCTCTTAATGTTTGTAGATATTTTTTTAAGTCCGAATAAACCCCAATAAGGTTTCTTGGATCAAGTGTTAATATTTCGGTGACTGCGCTTGAGGGTTTGTCGTGATTCACTCTGCAACTCTGACGCTCCAGCCTCCTACCTCGCAAATCGTTGACAATAACCGTCTCCGTTTG
>JAYKGU010000315.1:0-69158 GCA_035285585.1 Synechococcales cyanobacterium | reverse complement strand
ATAGCGCGCTTCGGCAGATCGCACCCTAGCCAAAGGCAGTTGAGCCGGTCGATCGGCGGGAGTGGGCACGTCCGGTACAAGCTGCAGCGGCGGCGGCGCGAGGTAAATTGTAATGTCGGCCTGGCCGGGATCGGGAGTTAGCGTCAGCGGCAGATATTGATTCCAATCGTCCAAGGCTCGCCTCACTGCCCCCTGCCAATCCGCCAGTGACGAGGGATTCACCGTGGGTGGGTCTCCATTCTGCGGCGCGAGATAGATCCGAATGGGGAACCGCGTCCACACCAGATAGCCCACATCCGTAGGGCTGACCCGATCGAAATAGTCGCCGGAATGGGACGGGTCGCGCCACGCTTGCAGGGTTTGGGGCAGAGGGTGGGCGATCGCCTCAGATAAAAAAGGCCGCAGTTGATCTGTAAAACTCTGGGCAGAGGTGGGCGATCGCCAGGCTCCATATCCCAGCAGCAGCAGCACCAGGCTAATCAAGCTGGCGAAGACGAGGGGCGATCGCCGGTGAACTAGCCCAGCCAACCAGCGCTTAACACCAGCGTGAGACCAATGAACAGCACCGACAACGTCCAGGTGACGCGGTTGAGGGTAAGTTCGGCGCTCTTGGTGCTTGTAAAAAGCTGTGCCTGTCCCCCAATGCCTCCCAGTCCATCTCCCTTTGGGCTGTGCAGCAGCACGAGAATAATTAACCCCAGGGCCGAGATCGCCCAGATAACTTTAACCAGCGTCACAAGCGCCATATCAACCCCTAAAATTTCAGCGTAGGATTTATAACCAGAAAGATGATGGGGGCGGCCAGTGGTAAGCCGCCCATCCCTTTCACCATTTTAATGGCTTCTGTCGAGTGCCTATCCAAAAAATCGCCCGAGTTTTTGGATCCCCAAACCTCTACAGGGGTTTACGGACATGCCTCAAATGGACACGCGCACCGGGGAGCGGTTGGGCCGGACATCAAAGCCAACCGGCTGTAGAATCGATCGCCCGGTCATCTCCTCTGGTTGGGGAATCTGAAGAATTTCTAGAATCGTGGGGGCGATGTCGGCAAGGCGGCCATCCGACCGCAGGGCTACTTCCGTGCCGTGTCCGGGAATTTTACGGCCTTCGCCTTCGACCAAAATAAACGGCACCGGGTTTGTAGTGTGGGCTGTCCAGGGATTTCCCTGCTCGTCCCGCATGTACTCGGCATTACCGTGGTCTGCGATGATAATGGTCGTGCCACCCGCCCTGATGACGCTTTCCAACAGGCGACCCAGACAGCGATCCACCGTCTCGATCGCCTGGATGCTGGCCTCCAGGTTACCCGTATGGCCCACCATATCGGGGTTGGCGTAGTTGATAACCACCAGGGAATAGATGCGCTTTTCGATGGCGGCGATCGCCCCGTCGGTTACCTGATCCGCCGACATGGCCGGAGCCTTATCGTAGGTGGCCACCATGGGACTGGGGATCAGTTCCCGATCTTCCCCTGCAAACGGGTCTTCAATGCCGCCGTTGAAGAAGTAGGTGACGTGGGCATACTTCTCGGTTTCCGCTGTCCGAAACTGGCGCAGTCCGTGCTGGGCAATCACCTCTCCAAGAATGTTGTTGAGGTTTTGGGGCTGGAAGGCAACGTCCACCGGGAAGCTGGGATCGTATTGGGTAAAAGTGACAAAAGCCAGCGGTATGACTTGCTTCCGCTCGAATCCGTTGAAGTCAGGATCGACAAAGGCCTGGGTGAGCTGCCGGGCGCGATCGGGGCGGAAGTTGAAAAAGATGACGCCATCCCCTGGGTCTACCTGACCTGACTCGATGCGAGTGGGGGGGACAAATTCATCAGTTACCTCGCTGTCATAGGCGTCTTTGAGTACCTGGGATGCCGAACGCCCGTCCCCATTGCCATCGGTCGTCATGACGTCATACATCTTTTGGATGCGATCCCAGCGGCGATCGCGATCCATGCTGAAATATCGACCGCTCAGGGTGACAATGCGTCCCAGCCCCAGCTCTTTCACATAGTCTTCGATCGCTTGAATGTGGGCAACTCCGGAGGTGGGTCGCGTGTCACGGCCATCGGTGATGGCGTGGATACACACATCATTCAGCCCCTCCTGCTTGGCAAACCGCAGCAGGCCAAAGAGATGGTTAATGTGGGAGTGGACGCCACCATCCGAACAGAGGCCCACCAGGTGCAGCTTGCCGCCCCGCTCACGGATAGTATCCGCAAGCTTTAGGAGTGCTGGATTGTGATGAATGGAACCATCCTCGACGGCATCTGAAATCCGTACTAGCTCCTGGGGAACGACCCGCCCCGCTCCGATATTGAGATGGCCAACCTCAGAATTACCCATCTGCCCGTCGGGCAGGCCCACGTCTTTACCCGATGTGCGGATGAGCGTTCGGGGATAGGCCGCCCACAGGCTATCCATAATAGGGGTATTGGCTTCAGCGATGGCATTTGCCTGGGATTCCTCGCGGTATCCCCATCCATCGAGAATGACTAAAACAACGGGAGAGATCGGGTCATGTGCCATGGGGATCGCCCCTTTTTAAAACGCCAAGATTTTTCGCAATAATACCACTGTCTGATCGCAGATCTGATTGCTGACAATAAGACCCAGTAAGCGATCTGAAATTCAGCCTCGTTTCAGTTAAAACCAAACTCAACGCTGCCGCTCGCCCTCAAATTGATAGTCTTTACTCTGACTATTGATAAACTTTGCTGTTAGAAGAGATAAGTAAAATTACCTGCTCAAGCTGCTAGCGCCTAGACTTCACATGGTTAACTGATCAACCTTGTACCCTCAGACTCTACTCGTAGTTATGAAGCCCTGCAAGTACAGCCTACCCACACCCTACTTAAAGAATATTAAGATAAGTTTATGACTCCTGGAGACACACGCCAGCGGGGTTTTGCACCCGGTAGAGTTCATCCCTTTTGAGCTTTAGCCTTTCGCTTTTGGCGCTGCTTGTCGCGCTTCTCTGCGGCCTTAGCGGCCTTCTCCGCTGCGATCGCCTCCAGTCTAGCTTTCTCTCGCTCTTCTGCCAGCTTATCCAGGTAGTAATGATAATCCCCCCGGTAAACCAGTAGCTCACCGTCCCGAATTTCTACAATTTTGTTGGCAACTTTGGAGATAAAGTAGCGATCGTGGGAGACGACAATCAGGCTGCCTTCGTACTGCTGGAGGGCGGCTTCCAGCATTTCCTTCGCGGGAATATCCAGGTGGTTGGTCGGCTCATCCAGGATCAGCAGGTTCGTGGGGCTGAGCAGCAGCTTGGCCAGGGCCAGACGAGCCTTTTCTCCACCACTGAGAGAGCGCACCGTTTTGAAAACGCTGTCTTTGCTGAAGAGAAATCGACCCAGGAGGGTGCGCACCTCTTCATCTTTCCAGTCGGGCACCTCATCGTGGATAGTGTCCATGATGGTTTTGTCCAGCGGTAGCGCTTCTGCCTGGTTTTGCTCAAAATATCCGGGAATGATGTTGTGATCCCCGAGATTGACCGTGCCTTCAACTGGCTTTTCAAAGCCCATCATGAATCGTAGCAGGGTAGACTTTCCCGCACCGTTGGGGCCAAGAAATGCGATGCGATCGCCCCGCTCTACCAGCAGATTGGCCCCCAAAAACAGCATCTTATCCCCATACTCGTGGGTCAGGTCTTTAATAATCACTACTTCCCGCCCGCTGCGGGGGGCGGGGGGAAACTGGAACTGGAGGGAGCGCAAATCAGCAACGGGCGCTTCAATGCGCTCGATTTTCTCGATCTGTTTCTCGCGGCTTTTGGCCTGGGTGCTGCGGGTGGCGCTGGCCCGAAAGCGATCGACAAATGCCTGTTGCTTCTCCAGTTCTTTTTGCTGGCGTTCGTAGGCGCTGAGCTGGGCTTCTTGAGCCTCGGCCTTCTGGGCCAGATAGGCGGAATAGTTGCCCAGGTAGGTGGTAGAAACGCCCCGCTCGGTTTCCACGATTTGGGTGCAGAGGCGGTCTAAAAATTCCCGGTCGTGGGAAACCACCACCATCGGCGTCGTCAGGCTTCTTAAGTAATTTTCAAGCCACTCGATGGTTTCCAGATCCAGATGGTTGGTCGGCTCGTCCAGCAGCAGCAGATCGGGAGCCTGGAGCAGAATTTTCCCCAAACTCATGCGCATTTGCCAGCCGCCGCTGAAGGCGCTCACCAGGCGATCGCCATCCTCTGCCTCAAACCCCATTTCTGGCAGAATTTTCTCAATGCGCGATTCCAGAGTGTAGCCATCCAGGGCTTCAAACCGCCGCTGCAGGCGATCGAGTTGGTGGATCAGGTTGTCCAGTTCTTCGGGATCGGCGGCCTCCATACGGTGCTGCACCAGACTCATCTCGTGCTGGACGTCGTTCGCCTCCTTAAAGACCCTCCAAAATTCTTCCCGCACGGTGCGGCTGGGATCCACCTCAAACTCCTGGGTCAGGTAGGCCACTTCGAAACTGCCGGAGCGGATCACCTGGCCGCTGGTTGGCTCTTCTTCCCCCGCGATAATGCGCAGTTGGGTGGACTTACCAGCCCCGTTCACGCCAACTAGACCGACGCGATCGCCCGGTTTCACTTCCCAGTTGATGTCTTTTAACACCTCACCGGTTGGATAAATTTTGCTGACGTGCTCTAAGCGCAGCATGGAAACTTTCCCCCAAAGGACACTCTAACCCGATCGCCCGATTAGGACAGGCGCTAAAAACCCGCTCCTTGCGGACAAGGATTTTAGTAAAGCTTAACAAATTTTTGTCTGGCCCACGCTCTCAGCGCCACCAGCCTACTCAGCGGCAGGGGGGGGCGCAACGAGCCGCAACAGGGGCGGTTTATCTGGGGCCAGCAGCGTCTCAATGTATTGATACAGCTCCGGCTCATCCTGGCCATCCAGCTGCAGTTCCTTCAGCTCCAGCAGCCCACGGGTAATCGTTTCGGCCTGCTTCCGGTAGGTGCTGTTGGCCATCACCAAATCCGTGTAGACCTCCCGTTCGATCTGCAGGCGATTTTCGTCTTCGGCGATTGCCGTCTGGTAAGTGACGGGACTGACCTCGTACTTCAGCAAAAAAATCAGCGCCCCGCTGGCCTCCCGAAGCTGGCGCTGGAGTTTGCGGGTATCCAGATCCAGCCGATCAAAACCGACCTCCCCCTCAATGCGCAGTTCAACAATGGGGGCATCGTCGGGGGTAAGATCACCGGGATCAGGGATGTGGCGGGCGATCCCCGTCTGGATGCAGGCGATCGCCCCCTGCTCTACTTCTTCTAAACTTTCTGTGCCTTTGGTGTTCAACGTGAACCGCAGGATTTTTCGCTGGCGGTAATCCTGCTTGAGGTCGGCCTGAATGCCCGCCGCTGAGATCTCGACGAGATAAACTCCCCTTGAATATCTGGCCTCCTCAATACTGTTGGCTTCCAGAGAACCGGGGTTGAAAATCCAGCCATCCACCGAGTAATTTTTGTGGATGTGGCCCAGGGCCAGATAATCCACCCCGGCCCGACGCAGGGGCAGCAGCTCGTCATACCGCAGCGCTCCAGCATAGCGGGCTACCTGCCCTTCCAGACCATGGTGTAGCAGCAGCACGGTGTGGGGCGGGCCAGACGGAAGCGCCTCAAGGGCTTCGGCAATTTGCTCAATGGCCAGGGGCGCGGTAGCTCCGTACCACTGGGATCCCGCCACCCGCACCCCGCAGGAGAGGTCTAAGTAGCTCCCCCGTCGCGTCTCGGCGCTCCACGGTTCGTAGAAGGGATCACCCGCCGCCACGTCACCCGGTTCTAGCAAAATCAGCAGCTCCCAGTCTGCCAAATACCGCAGCCAGTTGGTCTTAGTACCGTAGGGGCGGTTGTCGTGGTTGCCTTCAATAGCGATCGCCGGAATCGCAGCATCTTTTAGCAATTGCAAACAAGCCTGGGCCTGGTTCAAGGTCGCCGGTTGAATGGTGCGGTGCTCAAACAGGTCGCCCGCGATCGCCACGAAATCTACCTGCTCAGCCACGGCGTAGCGATCCAGGACGTCGTAGAGGGAGTAGAAAAAGTCCAGCGTCCGCTGGGGGCTGTCGTAGCGGTCGAACCCCAAATGAATATCGGCCAGATGCAGAAAACGCGCCATTACACCCTAAACCGAGGCGGCTGATGAGTTGGTCGAAGCCGCCAGAGCCTCTAGCTGCTCCTGTTGATCTTGGGTGATGCAGGTTTGAATCACCGATTCAAGATCGCCTTCCAAGATACTTGTCAGAGTAAAGTTTTCTCCCAGCCGGTGGTCAGTGGCGCGGTTATCTTTGTAATTGTAGGTGCGGATTTTCTCGGAGCGGGATCCCGTTCCCACCTGCGATCGCCGCATAGAGGTTACCGCTTCCTGCTGTTCCCGGAGCTTCAGCTCATAGAGCTTGGCCCGGAGGATTTGCATGGCCCGCTCGCGGTTTTGGAGCTGCGATCGCTCTTCCGTACAAAAAATGCGGATCCCCGTGGGTTTGTGAAACAGGTCAACCGCCGTTTCCACCTTGTTGACGTTTTGGCCGCCTGCGCCTCCCGATCGGGCCGTGGTTAACTCGATGTCTTTGGGATCAATCTCGACTTCAACATCGTCGACCTCCGGCATCACCGCCACCGTCGCCGTCGAGGTATGCACCCGCCCCCCCGACTCGGTTACCGGCACCCGCTGGACGCGGTGAACCCCGGCCTCAAACTTGAGCTTGCTGTAGACCTGATCCCCACGAATTTCTAAAATAGCTTCTTTGAAGCCTCCCATATCAGCCGTGGACTCGCTCACCAGCTTGACCTGCCAGTTCTGGCTTTCCGCATAGCGGGAATACATGCGAACCAGGTCACCGGCCCAGATGCTGGCTTCGTCGCCACCTGTTCCAGCCCGGATTTCTAACATGATGTTCTTGTCGTCATTGGGATCACGGGGCAGCAGCAGAACCTTGAGCCGGTTTTCCAGGTGCTCGATCGCCTCTTCCAGACCCTCAACTTCCAGCAGGGCCATTTCTCGCATTTCGCGATCGCCCCCAGACTCTTTGAGAATCTGCTGAGCACCCACCAGCTCCCGCTGCTTTTCCTGCCAATCTTCAAACGTCCGCACCGTTTCTTCCAGGGAGGCCCGCACTTTAGCCACCTTCTGGAATTCGTGGGGATCAGACGCCACGTCTGGATCAGCCATCCGGCGAGTCAACTCATGGAAGGTTTGCTCGACGGATTTTAGCTTCTCTAGCATGTAAGGCTCGGCCATATTCGCACCTGCGTAACCCAAGACGACTTTTAAGAAAGGAACATATTGAACTCCGTTGGGCGATCGCCACAAAGAAATGTAGCGACAAGATCTGAGAGATCTGCCCCAACGGTTTCTGTCTATACTCGATTCTAACTGGTTTACCTGGGGGTTACTTTTTGCCTTTGGATTTGCCAGCGTCTGGATTTGCTGAAGTATCCATCATGCCGTACTTTCTCAGGAACCGCTCCACGCGACCTTCCGTATCGATGATTTTCTGGGTTCCTGTGTAAAACGGGTGATTCCCCGACCAGACGTCAACATGTAGCTCTGGCTTGGTGGAGCCAACCGTCGCGACCAGCTCACCATTGCAGTAAACTTTCGCCTCTGGATACCACTCTGGATGAATTCCCTCTTTTGCCATGGGTCAAGTCCTCAATGTCACTATGTCTTCAATTTCCACGCAGAGAAATTAGCGCTTGCAAAATTATCGTTTGGAGTACTGAGGAGCTTTGCGAGCCTTGTGCAGACCGTACTTTTTCCGCTCCTTAGCACGGGGATCGCGCGTCAGGTAGCCCTCAATCTTCAGTGGTTTGCGGTTGTCAGGGTCTAGCTGACAGAGCGCCCGCGCCACCCCCAACTTAATGGAGTCGGCTTGACCAGTCAGCCCGCCCCCGTTCACATTCACCAGAATGTCGTACTCGCCCTCCAGCCCCAGGGTTTCCAGGGGAGCACGGCTGGCTGCCAAATATCCCAGGTTGAACTGGAGATATTCCTCACCCGGTCTGCCGTTGATAATTAACTGACCACTACCCGGAACCAGACGAACGCGAGCCACTGAAGACTTCCGCCGTCCTGTTCCCCAGTACATCACCCGATCGGTTTTACCTTCCGCCTGCATTATTGATTTCCTCCAGGAACTGTTTGAATCTGTAACTGTTCAGGCTGCTGCGCCTGATGGGGATGATCAGGACCAGCATAAACTTTGAGCTTGGTGAAAAGCTGTCGCCCCAGGGAGTTCTTAGGCAGCATCCCCCGAATGGCCTGCTCGACGATCCGCTCCGGGATCCGCTTTTGTAGTTTGTCGAAGGTTTCCACCTTCATCCCACCGGGACGGCCAGAGTGGCGGTGATAAAGCTTTTGGGTGCGCTTGTTGCCGGTTACGGCTACTTTTTCGGCATTGATAACCACCACAAAATCCCCAGTGTCCATGTGGGGAGAATAGATAGGCTTGTTTTTACCCCGCAAGACGTTGGCAGCAACGGTGGCCAACCGCCCCAGGCGCTGGTTTTCGGCGTCAATGACGTACCATTTCTGCTCAAAAGAGCCTTTAGGGGGAACGTATGTTTTGTTCATCATATCGATAGCAACCTACATAAAGGGAAAATTACAAAATCACGGGCGATCGCAACGGCCTTCTTGACCTAACCTCAAACCTAACCTGAACAGTATTCCAGCTCTGGGCAAGCACCAAGGGAAAAGTGGGGCTGCGTGTCATACCAGAGACGGGGATGAAAGGGAAAATCTGCGTAGCCAACCCTTAAGAGGCAAAGCCCCTGGGGAGGAGCGGCATATTTCACCTGATCCCGCCCCTGCGATCGCCAGATCTCGGTAAAGGAACCGGGCGATCGCCAACCCCGACCCACCTCCACCAGCATTCCCACCAGCAGCCGCATCATGCCGTACAAAAAACCGCTTGCCTGCAGCTCAATGCGAATAAATTCGCGATCGCGCTCACACAGGACCTCCTGCACCTCCACCCAGGAATGGGGTCGGCTCGACCCGGCGCGATGGAAGGCGGCTAAATGATGCCGTCCCAATAATGGCTGCAGCGCCTCCTGCATCAGCCCCGTATCCAGGGGATCGTGGTAATAGTGCCAGGTGAAGGGCTTCACAAAGAGATTAGGGCAGGCTTCAGTGTAAATGGTGTACCGATAGCGCCGCCATAGAGCAGAAAATCGGGCATGCCAGGATGGGGGAACCTGAGCTGAACCGCGAATCACGATGTCGGGGGGGAGGCGGTGGTTGAGGATACTCATCCAGCGGTGGGCGGGGATCAGCGCAGGCGCATCGAAGTGGGCGACCTGCGCGGCGGCATGAACCCCCGAATCGGTACGGCCAGCCCCGTGGAGAACGACGCGATCGCCCAGCACCGACTGAAGCACCGTTTCAACAACTTCCTGAACCGATAGATGGTTGGGCTGCCTCTGCCAGCCGTGGTAATGGGTGCCAGCATATTGGATGATGAGGGCAATCCGCTGCTTCTCCTCACCCAACTGATGCTGAATTTCTACCCCATCGCGCTGCAAAGACATCTCGCACTCAACTGAACCTGGTTTATCGGGTTAGCGACCTATACCGCCCTAAGTCAACTCAATGATCGCCATTTCAGCGCTGTCGCCCCGGCGCTTTACAGTCCGGATAATCCGGGTATAGCCCCCGTTGCGATCGCCATACCGCTCGTTCACCCCTTCAAAGAGGGCATGTACAAGATCCTGATCGTACATGTAGCCCAGGGCACGGCGACGAGCCGCCAGAGAGCCATCTTTAGCGAGGGTAATCATTCTGTCGGCCTCTTCACGCACAGCTTTGGCGCGGGCTTTGGTAGTGGTAATTCGTCCGTGACGAATCAGCTCGGTGGTGAGCGATCGTAGTAAGGCACGGCGCTGATCGGCAGGCTTGCCTAGTTGATGAACACGACAACGGTGGCGCATGGCTGAAACTCAATCGAAGTAGCGAGACAACAGTAGGAGAAGTGGGCATTCAAGGAAAAATTTGAGGCTCGAATCAGGCTGGCAACTCAGCACTAATCAATAGCCAGAGTGGCGCTTTCCCGTACCCCTCGATTTAGCCTGACTTGGCTGACTTTTCGTGGGGCAGGGTAATGCCCAGGCGTTCCTGAAGTGCCTCAATGACTTCTTCTGCCGACTTGGCTCCAAAGTTTTTGATCTCGAGCAGATCTTCCTGAGTGTAGTCAAGCAGATCTGCAACCGAATTGATCTGGGCACGCTTCAGGCAGTTATAAGCCCTGACTGAAAGCTGTAGTTCCTCAATGGGAATTTGACTCTCTGGATTCTCTTCAGGGGTATCACCGTCATCGTCGGTGACCATCGTAACATCCTTGAGGGGATCGAAGAGCTCTACCAGAATGCTGGCAGCCTGACTCATGGCATCCTGGGGGGTGAGGCTGCCGTTTGTCCAGATTTCCAGCACGAGGCGATCCTTTTCCAGGGAGCCGCCCACGCGAGCATCCTCAATGGAATAGTTCACCTTACGGACGGGCATGAAAACTGCATCAATTTGCAGGAAGTCGAGGGCTGCTGTTTCGTCTTGCCCCCGGTCAACGGCCCGGTAACCCACGCCGCTTTCGATGCGAAACTCCATTTCCAGAGTCGCCCCTGATGAAACCGATGCAATGTAGTGGTCTGAATCAATCACCTCGACCTCTGCAGGCAGGTCAAGTTGACCAGCGGTCACAGTGGCTGGGCCTTGCACCAGCAAGCGGCCAATCTGGGGCTGAGGCGAGTAGCTTTTTAAGACTACCTCCTTCATATTTAGAAGAATGTCCAGTACGTCTTCCCGCACGCCAGGCACCGTCATGAACTCGTGGCTAACGCCAGCAATGCGAACCGCAGTCACCGCTGTTCCCAGTAGATTAGACAGCAGCACCCGCCTAAGGGCATTGCCAACGGTAATACCCTGCCCCCGCTCTAGCGGTTCCATCACAAATTTGCCGTACAGGCTTTGATTTTTCTCTGTATTTGTTTCAATGCATTCAACTTGGAACTGTGCCATCTACCAGCCTCCCTCTTCCTCAACGAAAGACAACCCTTGCCTTCCCGGCTCAACTCTTCCTAACCCTTTCTCTTCTCGCTTAGCCGCCCCTTGAAGCGAATCTGAAAGGCGATCGCCATGGCCCTGCATGCAGCCGTATAGATGCGGATCCATTCTCCTGAGCACTTGCCCTGGGTTTAAACTCTGCGGCGCTTTGGTGGACGGCAACCGTTATGGGGAATCGGCGTGACATCGCGGATTAGCGTAATTTCTAGCCCGGCCCCTTGGAGGGCACGAATTGCTGTTTCGCGTCCGGCACCTGGTCCGCTGACCATCACCTCAATTTGCCGCATGCCCTGGTCAATAGCACGCCTGGCCGCATTTTCAGCAGCCGTTTGGGCCGCAAATGGTGTTCCCTTCTTGGCACCCTTGAACCCACTTGAACCTGCAGAAGCCCAGGAAATAGCTTCCCCAGCAACGTCGGTGATCGTCACGATTGTGTTGTTAAACGTGGAACGAATGTGCGCAACGCCATTGGGAACATTGCGCTTCTGTTTTTTTGCTCCAGCTTTTCTCGGTGCTTGCTTTGCCATCGCCTTCGGTTCTCTTATGCTTTGCCTGTTCTTTGTATTCGCCAAACGATCTTGCGCCTATGGGCATCCAGTTGCAAAAAGGCGCTCAAGACATGGGGTTTACTTCTTACTTGGAGCTTTTTTCTTCCCAGCCACCGTACGGCGACCACCCCGCCGAGTCCGTGCGTTAGTACGAGTCCGCTGTCCTCTGACAGGTAAACCCATGCGGTGTCGCCGTCCCCGGTAGGTACCGATGTCCATCAATCGCTTAATGTTCATCGACTCCCAGCGTCTGAGGTCACCCTCAACCTGATAGTCGTTTTCAATGACTTCCCGCAGGGCAACAATATCGGCGTCAGTCAGGTCTTTAACCCGGACATCAGGATTAACGCCGGTAGCCGCCAAAATTTCCTTTGATCTCGACAAGCCAATGCCGTAGATATAAGTTAGTCCAATCTCAATTCGCTTATCTCTGGGGAGATCCACTCCGGCAATCCGTGCCACTTCCTGCCCTCCTGCTCAATTTTTTCGTTTCTTCTAAATTGCTGCTAACAGAATCCCTGTGGGTTTAGGCCTAGCCCTGACGTTGCTTATGCTTTGGGTTTACGCAAATCACCATGACGCGCCCTCGGCGTTTGATGATGCGGCACTTTTCACACATTTTTCGTACAGACGGTCTAACTTTCATCCTTTTTCTCTAATCTCTTGAGTTGCAAATCTATAGCACAAGAACAATCTATTCTACCTAATATTGGGAGTTTCAACAACATAAAAATTTGCAGAGAGGTTGACAGCCTTCCCTGCTTAAACGCGTTCCCCAAATTCCGCGAGGCGGCAAACGGGGTGGTTCCCCTACTTCTTATTTCGCAAGCGATAGGTAATGCGCCCTTTGGTCAGGTCGTAAGGGGTTAGCTCAACTTTGACGCGATCGCCCGGTAGAATTTTGATGTAGTTCCGGCGAATCTTCCCGGAGATATGGGCTAGGACATTAAACCCGTTATCCAGATCCACCCTAAACATGGCGTTTGGCAGAGAATCCGTTACGGTTCCTTCCATTTCAATCAGATCTTGTTTAGACAAAACGGGCTTCCTCCTGGGGAAATAGTGGGACAGATGGCATATCTCTTATTCGGCACCTTCCGATTTACTTGGGGTTTTGGCGGAGAGTAGCCCACCTGCGGGGGGAAATAACTTCTGGGAAGCAGTTTGGCTTTAAGGCTAGAGCGCGATCGCCATTGATTAGGAAAATGACACCAAGCTCAACCCTCCGCGACTACACAGCACTCCCAGGATAAGTTAACAAATCTTTCTAAGGATCTTCATAATCCTAAAGATTGACCCCCGTAGAAGCTGACTACTGAACACCAGCATTACTGCTTCACCATGCCCTCATATCGCTGGGAGATAACATAGGTCTGTACCTGTTTGGCCGTGTCAATGGCTACTCCAACCAGAATCAGCAGTGACGTAGCCCCTAAGCCCTGGAACGTGGTGACGCGGGTTGCTCCCTCAACCACCGTTGGCACGATGGCTACCAGTCCCAAAAAGATTGCTCCCAGGAAAGTTAGGCGGTTGAGAACTCGTGTGAGATAGTCGCTGGTGGCTTTACCCGGTCGGATTCCTGGAATGCTTGCTCCCATCTTCTTCAGGTTCTGAGACATATCGACTGGGTTAACAACCAGGGAGGCGTAGAAGTAGCTGAAGAACAGAATCAGCAAAAGATAGACAACCATGTAGAGCCAATTACCAGGACGCAGAGCTTCTACTACCTGACGCAGATAATCGTTAGGGATAACCTGTGTCAGGGAAGCAGGGAGGATGAGCACGGCTGAGGCAAAGATAATGGGCATAACACCACCCTGGTTGAGCCTCAGAGGTAAGTAGCTGCTCTTCTCAAGGTAGGTTTTGCGCCCTACCTGTCGTCGAGCTGAAACAATGGGAATGCGGCGGGTACCTTCCTGTACAAAAACGATCCCCACGATCATAATCAGGAAGACCAGAAGCAAGATAATAATGCCCCCAACCAGGCTGCGATCGCCACTTTGAGCCAACTCAATGGTTTGTCCAAGGGATCGAGGCAGCGTTGAGACGATGTTGACGAAAATCAGCAAGGATGCGCCGTTGCCAATGCCCCGTTCGGTAATCAGCTCTCCCACCCACATAACAAACATGGAGCCTGCGCAGAGGGAAATGACCGTACTGGCTATGAAGAGGGGACCGGGTTCGAGGGCGAAGTTGTTAACCAACAGCCCAATGCCAAAACTTTGTAAGACTGCCCAGCCCAGGGCTACATATCGCGTGATTTGAGAAATCTTGCGCCGCCCCGCTTCCCCTTCGTTTTTTTGAAGGTCTTCCAGGCTGGGAATGGCCGCCGCCAGGAGCTGCATGATGATGGAAGCATTGATGTAGGGAATAATTCCCAGGGCGAAAATCCCCAGAAGCGAGAGACCACCACCAGAGAAGATATCAAGAAAGCCTACAATGCCGCCCAGACCGCTAGATTGGATGCTGTTTTGGAAGGCGATCCGATCAATCCCTGGCACAGGAATAAAAATACCTAGTCGCACCAGAATTAATAGCCCGACGGTAATTAATAACCGCTTGCGTAGGCCAGCGGCCTGGGCCATTTGCATAAACGTTTCTTGAGCCGTTGGCGTCTTATCTCGACTAACAACCATCAGGGCATCTCCCTCGCTGTGACCCGTCGCAAAAGAATAAACAATCCTTTATCTAGCATACCGCTCATCCGGTGGAGCAAGCAGGATGACTGATCCCAAGTCCGCCCTTACTCGATCGTCTCGCAGCGACCGCCCGCGTCCTCAATTTTGGCCCGTGCCGATTTTGTAAATGCCGCTGCTTTAACGGTAAGCGGCACGCTCAGTTCACCATCGCCCAAAATCTTTAGTGCGCCATCGTTGGCTGTAATGATGCCCAGGTCTATCAGAGAGGCCAGGGTTACCTCAAAATTGGGCGGCAGGTTATTCAGCTTGCCCACGTTGAGCACGGTATACGAGGTGCGATTGACGAGGGGGAAATGCTTCAGTTTAGGAATCCGTCGATAGAGGGGTAACTGGCCACCCTCGAAGCCGGGACGGGTACTGCGCCCAGCGCGAGACTTTTGTCCTCGCATACCAAACCCGCCGCTTGCTCCCTGGCCCGCAGAAATTCCTCGGCCAATGCGGCGGCGGCGTTTTTTAGAACCGTCCTTTGGAACAGCGTCTTCTAGTCTCATGACCTAACCTAATGACAACCAAGTGATTCGTAATGACTCTTGTCAAATTTTGCAGAGATAGCCGTGGCTAAGCATAGAGCTGCTCAACAGCAATGTCTCGCTCCTCAGCGACCTCAGCAAAGGTGCGAAGGACATCAAGGGCAGCCGCAGCGGCTCGGGCATTGTTCAGGGGGTTGCTAGAGCCTAGCTGCTTTGCCAGGACATTCCGCACTCCTGCCAGCTCAAGGACGGTGCGTACCGCACCCCCAGCAATTACACCGGTTCCAGGGCCTGCCGGACGCATCATCACCCGTGCGCCACCGCTGACACCATTGGTGGGGTGGGGGAGGGAGTTGGATTTTGTCAGAGGCACATCGACCAGATGTTTACGGGCATCAGCGACGCCCTTCTTAACCGCACCGATGACATCGCTGGCCTTACCCACGCCCACGCCTACCTGACCCCGCTCATTGCCAATGACGACAACGGCACGAAAGCTCAGAGTTTTACCGCCCTTTACCACCTTGGTGACCCGGCGAATTTGCACTACCCGCTCTTGCCAATCTGACTCTTTCTCTTTCGCTTTATTGTTTTTATTACGACGATTTGCCATGCTCCTATTCCTCTAGATTCAGTTCCACGCTCTCCCCTCCAGCCTAGCCAATCGCAGGGCGATCGCTAGAAATCAAGCCCATTGTTGCGAGCTGCTTCAGCCAAAGCCTTTACCCGACCGTGATACAGCTTACCGCCCCGATCAAATACGACGCTGGTAATGCCTTTTTCGAGCGATCGCTTGGCGATCAGTTCTCCGATCTTGGAAGACGCCTCACAGGTGTTGCTAGCCTCCAGCTCAGCCTTCAGCTCTGGCTCCAGGGTAGAGGCTGAAACCAGTGTGTGGTGGGTGCTGTCATCAATAACCTGGGCATAGATGTGTTGGTTAGAGCGGAAGACGGCGAGGCGGGGCCGTTCGGAGGTACCGATGGCTTTGCGCCGGATCCGCGAGTGACGACGACGGGTTGCTTCCTTACGACTTGTTTTCATTACTTCTTACCTGCCTTACCTGCCTTGCGTCGAACCATCTCACCGGCATAGCGAATGCCTTTACCTTTGTAGGGTTCAGGCGGACGAACGGCCCGAATCCGGGCTGCGATGTTTCCGACAATCTCCTTGTCAATGCCGCTAACCATCACGTTTGTGTTGGCCTCGACACTGAACTGGATGCCATCGGGCGGCTCAATTTGCACCGGGTTGCTGTAGCCGACGTTGAGAATAAGATTTTTCCCCTGCACCTGGGCACGGTAGCCCACGCCCTGAATCTCCAGGCGTTTTTGGAAGCCTTGAGAAACCCCTTCAATCATGTTGGCGACCAGGGTACGGCAGAGGCCATGGCGCTGTCGGGCAGGACGGGATTCGTTCCGCCGGGTGACAACAATGGTTTCCCCCTCCTGAACAACTTCGACTTCAGGGGGCAGCGTGCGAGCCAATTCGCCCTTTGGCCCCTTCACCGCCACATGCTGCCCATTAATTGTGACAGTGACCTTTGGCGGCACGGGAACGGGGCGTTTACCAATTCGAGACATAAATAATTCTCCTTGCAGCACATTTGCAATCCGACGGTTAGGCCGTGTTTTCTTGGAAAGGCGCTGCCGATCACGTCGCTACCCTTCCCCCATCAAACCTCTGAAGAAGGTTGATGCCTTACCAAACAAAGCAGAGCACTTCACCGCCAATCCCCTGACGTCGGGCTTCCCGATCCGTCATAATGCCGTGGGACGTTGAGATGATGGCGATGCCGATGCCGCCCAAAACACGGGGCAAATCCCGACGGTTCGAGTAGACCCGCAGTCCTGGTTTACTGACGCGGCTGAGCTTTCGGATAATGGGTTGACGATTTCTGCCCTTGTACTTTAGCGAAATGACCAGTTGGCGCTTGATACCATCGCCCGTCTCCGAAAAGCCCGTAATGAACCCTTCGTTTTGTAGAACCTGGGCAATATTGCGAGTCATTTTTGTCAGCGGCACCCTGGTTTCCTGGTGCCGAGCTAGACTCGCATTTCGAATGCGCGTTAACATATCCGCAATTGTGTCATTAGACGCCATAGCTTCCTCTTAATACGAAACTTTGTCATTTCTCCCGAAAGGGCA
Source organism: Synechococcales cyanobacterium (assembly GCA_035285585.1). GTDB lineage: Bacteria > Cyanobacteriota > Cyanobacteriia > CAKZMO01 > CAKZMO01 > JAYKGU01. Next base: position 52,279 of record JAYKGU010000315.1, on the reverse strand, counting down.
TACCCATTTCTCGAAGGAGGGCACGGCCTTCTTCATCGCTGCTGGCTGTGGTCACAATGGAAATATCCATGCCTCGAATCTGGTCAATGCTGTCGTAGTCTACCTCTGGAAAGATGATCTGCTCCCGCAGGCCGAGGGTGTAATTCCCCCGCCCGTCGAAACTGCTAGGGCTGACCCCGCGAAAGTCACGAATTCGAGGCAGGGCCAGGTTGATGAGGCGATCCAGGAAGGCATACATACGCTCGGCTCTCAGCGTTACCATGATGCCAACCGGCATCCCTTTGCGAATTTTGAAACCGGCGATCGCCTTTTTTGCGCGAGTCACAACAGGCTTTTGACCAGTAACCATAGCGATTTCGGCCAGGGATGCCTCCATTGCTTTAGCATTTTGTGATGCTTCTCCCAATCCCCGGTTAACCGTCACCTTCACCACCTTGGGCACCTGATGGATGTTGGAGTACTGAAACTCTTCCATCAATTTGGGAATAATCGTTTCCTGATAGAGTGTTTTCAATCGTTGGTTTGTTGCCATATTTTGGGTGTCCTTCCATTCCCTGGGCTTGGTCAGGGATCACGTATTTCGTAACTGTCTAACGTTGCTTAATCAGGGGCGGGTGTAAATGCGGGAGGAATGGGCGGTTAATCCACTGCCAACTCAATCAATGACCTCGCCGGTTTTTTTCAGCATTCTCACCTTTCGTCCGTCTTCGCTGTAGGTATAGCAGACTCGACTGGCCACTTTTTCCTTGGTTGAGTACAGCATGACGTTTGAGCTATGGATAGGAGCTTCAAAGGTGGTAATCTGGCCCGACTCCCCTTCCTGCTGCGGCTTGACGTGCTTGGTCTTGATATTGACGCCCTTCACCACGACCTTGCTCGACTCGGGCAGGGTTTTGAGGATTTCTCCCACTTTGCCCTTTTCCCGACCAGTGATGATTTGCACTGTGTCACCTTTTTTGACGTGCATTTTGTGGCGAACTTTTGCCGCCTTAGCCGTTTTTTTTACCATCAGAGCACCTCCGGCGCTAGCGAAACAATTTTTGTAAAGTTTTTGTCCCGCAGTTCCCTGGCAACCGGCCCGAAAACACGGGTACCCCGTGGATTACCTTCGGCGTTGATGATCACTGCAGCGTTGTCATCAAACCGAATGCTCATGCCGCTATCACGCTGTAGCCCCTTCTTCGTCCGAACGATGACAGCGCGCACAACATCGGACTTTTTAACAGCCATGTTGGGAGTCGCGTCTTTAACGACTGCGATAATCACGTCTCCCACATTGGCGTAGCGGCGGTTTCCCCCGAGAACGCGGATACACATTAGCTTGCGTGCCCCGCTGTTATCGGCCACATTTAAGTAAGACTCTTGCTGAATCACGACTGATCTCCTGGATAACGATTTGAGGGGACACGAAAACGGAAAGCAAGTTACATATCAGCGGCGCTTTCTAAGACATCCAAGACCATCCAGCGCTTTGTGCGGCTGAGGGGACGGGTTTCTTGAATGCGGACGCGATCGCCCACTCGGCAGCGATTGTCCTCGTCATGTGCCTTATATCGCTTAGTACGAACTATAATTTTGCGGTATTTGGGGTGGGGTGCCCGGTTTTCCACTGCGACAACGACGGTTTTATTCATCTTGTCGCTTACCACTACGCCAACTCTTTCTTTGGTTGCCATTTGGGGTTACGCCTCCTCAATCGTTGACTCTGACTCTACAGACGGAACGCTAGCCGCTTCTTCAGATTCGAGCGCTTGGGCTTCTTCTGCCACTCGCTCTAGCTCCCGCTCCCGCTCTACAGTCATTAACTGAGCAATCCGATGACGAGCATGCTTAAATTCGTGGGATTTTTCTAGCTGGCGGGTTGCTTTTTGAAAGCGCAGTTCAAACAGCTTTCTTTTGGCTTCAACGATTTGCTCGTTTAGCTCATCGTCACTTAAGCGACGAAAATCGCCAATTTTTGATAAGGGCATCGTTAGCTCTCCTCCGGCTCGCGCGCAATGAACTTCGTTTTGATGGGCAGCTTAAAGGAGGCGAGACGCATTGCTTCGCGGGCAGTTGCTTCGGGCACTCCGGCAATTTCAAACAGGATGCGTCCTGGCTTAACCACCGCTACCCAAAACTCTGGGTTTCCTTTACCCGAACCCATGCGGGTTTCCGCCGGACGCATGGTAACGGGTTTGTCGGGAAACACACGAATCCAGATCTTGCCACCCCGACGGATGTAGCGGGTCATGGCTCGACGGCTGGCCTCAATCTGGCGTGAGGTAATCCAGGCAGGTTCCAGCGCTTGCAGCGCAAAATCGCCAAAGTTGAGACTCGATCCCCGAGTTGCCAGCCCCCGCATTCGCCCGCGCTGTTGCTTTCGAAATTTTGTTCGCTTAGGACTTAACATGATTCCGTACCTTCAAAAGCCGCTTGAAATTTAACTCGTAGCGTAAGATTTATTCTTCGTTTGAACGATCTTCAAACTGCTGGCGACGGCGCTGTTGACGGCGGCGTGGCTGCGTTGCCGCTGGAGCCGCAATTTCTTCCTGGCCAGGGATAATTTCTCCCTTGAAGACCCAGACCTTGATTCCCAAAACGCCATAGGTGGTTTGGGCCGTTCGATAGGTATAGTCAACGTCGGCTCGCAGCGTATGGAGGGGCACTTTGCCTTCACGGGTATATTCAGTTCTGGCGATCTCCGCACCATTCAGACGACCGCTTACCTGAATTTTGATACCCTCAGCCCCCGCCCGCTGTGCCCGCTGGATGGCCTGCCGGACAACGCGGCGGAACGAAACCCGCCGTTCGAGCTGTTGAACGATATATTCAGCAATGAGCGAAGCATCCGCATCTACCCGTGCCACTTCTACGACGTTGATGCGAATCTGCCGATTGCTGTCTTCCAGCTCGCGCTGCAGACCAGTCCGCAGCTGCTCAATCCCTGAACCACCCCGACCGACAACCACCCCAGGTCGGGCGGTACGAATTTCCAGATCAATCTGATCGGCCTTGCGTTCGATGCAGACCTCGGAAATGCCTGCATTGTTCAGCGTTTTCGTCACATAGTCACGGATTTTGTAGTCTTCCTGAAGCAAATCAGGATAGCGCTTAAAATCGGCAAACCACTTGGAGCGGTGTTCTTGCGTGATGCCGAGGCGAAACCCAACTGGATGTATCTTCTGTCCCACAATCTGTCCTCTGTTCAACGGGCAACTGAATGGCTAAGAGCGGAATTCAACGAAGTTTTTCAAACTACTCGTCGTCGTCCTCAAAGGAGGGAGCGACGGCAATGGTAATGTGGCAGGTTGGCTTGCGAATTTGGTAAGCCCGCCCCTGTGCCCGTGGGCGAAATCGCCGAAAAACCGGCCCCTGATCGGCATAGGCTTGACTGATTATCAGGCTGGCGGGTTCTAGACCTTCGTTATGCTCAGCATTGGCAACCGCCGACCGCAGCACCTTCAGAATGGGTTCGCAGGCCCGATAGGGCATAAACTCCAGGATAATCAGCGCTTCCCGATAGGAGCGTCCTCTAATTTGATCGAGAACCCGCCGCACCTTGAACGGTGACATGCGCACGTAGCGGGCGATCGCTTTTACTTCGTATTCCGTACTGACAACCATCTCGTTCTCCTACAGCGTTGGCAAGCCTGAGCCACCCGTTCAAGTTAATAAACCTTCTTTAGCGACGTGCCTTTTTATCGCTCTTCGCGTGTCCACGGAAAGTGCGAGTTGGGGCAAATTCTCCTAATTTATGTCCCACCATTTGTTCGGTGACAAACACGGGGACATGCTGCCGTCCGTTGTGGACAGCAATGGTGTGACCAATCATCTGGGGCAAAATTGTAGATGCCCGTGACCAGGTCTTGATCACCTGCTTTTCACCCTTGACGTTGAGATCCTCAACTTTCTTCAATAAGTGATCAGCCACAAAGGGGCCTTTTTTTAGTGAGCGCGACATAGCACCATCTCCACAGCTAGGAAAACTTTGCTTTAGACAACTTCAGAGTTAATCGTTGCAAATTAAGCGTTACGACCGCCCCGACCCCGCTTCGAAGAGCGGCGGCGGCGACGCACGATGAGGGAATTACTGAGCTTCTTCCGCTTCCGAGTCTTCTTACCGAGAGCAGGCTTACCCCAAGGGGTGACTGGCCCACTCCGACCAATGGGGGCGCGGCCCTCACCACCACCGTGGGGGTGATCAACCGGGTTCATGACGCTACCCCGAACTTCCGGACGACGCCCCAACCAGCGCTTTCGACCCGCTTTGCCCAGGCTGGTGTTGCGTACATCGGCGTTGCCGACCTGGCCGATCGTGGCATAGCACTCGCGACGTATGAGCCGTACCTCGCTGGAGGGCAGCTTCAGAGTGACAAACGCTCCTTCTTTGGCTACCACCTGAGCTGAGGTGCCCGCTGCCCGCACGATTTGGCCACCACGACCAGGGAAAATCTCGACGTTGTGAACTGTTGTTCCCAGGGGGATGTTGCCAAGGGGCAGGGCATTGCCAACTTCAAACGGAGCGTTCTCGCCCGCGATGATGCTGCTACCAACGGTCAGCCCTGCTGGGTGCAGGATGTAGCGCTTTTCGCCGTCTTCGTACTGAACCAGGGCAATTCTGGCGTTGCGGTTTGGGTCATACTCAATAGAAACGACCTGAGCCGGAATGTCGCGCTTATTGCGCTGGAAATCAATGAAGCGATAAAGCTTCTTATGCCCACCGCCCCGATGGCGGCAGGTGATGACGCCCCGGTTGTTGCGCCCTTTGGAACGGTGAATATATCGGGTAAGGGACTTTTCGGGTTCGTTACGAGTAATCTCGGCAAAGTCTGAATTGACCCGCTCGCGGGTGCCTGGGGTGTAAGGTCGGAAAGAACGAATACCCATAGCTCAGAAAAAATAACGGCAGTAACAGCGAAAACGGCAGAAGTTTATCGGGTAAGAAGATTCCTAAGGGGAGCGATCGCCCTAAACCTCAGGGAACAACACAATTTCATCATCTTCGGCCAGGGTGACAATTGCCCGCTTGTACTGGGGCTTGTGTCCCGTAAACCGACCAATTCTGCGGGACCTGCGGGGCGGATTTTGTGTATTGACCTTAACCACAGTGACATCGAACAGAGATTCGATGGCTGCTTTGATGTCGTTCTTGGTGGCGCGGGGATCAACCTCGAAAACGTACTTATTGTCTTCAAGGAGAATAGTTGCCTTTTCTGTGACCAGGGGACGGCGCACCAGGTCAGGCAAACTGCGGGCGTCAAATTTAGGCATCGTAGACCTCCTTAACGGCTTCTAAAGCGGAAGCGGTGATCACGATGTGATCGGCCACCAGCAAATCATGAACGTTCAGGTTGGCGGCGGAGATGAGCTTAACGGATTGCATGTTGCGGGCAGACAGGTAGATATTCTCACTACGCTCGGCCACGATTAGCAACACCGTTGCGTCACTGGCGACGCCCCAACGAGCCAGGGCCATCGCCAATTCTTTTGTCTTGGGACGGGGCAGATCTTCGGAGAAATCTTCAACCACAATCAGGTCTTCAGAGCGGCTCTGGAAAGCGGTACGTAGGGCCAATCGCCGCTCCTTGCGGTTCATTTTGATTTCAAAGTCTCGCGGCTTTGGCCCAAAAATGACGCCGCCTCCCCGCCACAGCGGAGACCGAATCGACCCTGCCCTGGCCCGACCCGTACCCTTTTGCCGCCAGGGCTTGCGTCCGCCTCCGCGAACTTCCGAGCGGGTTTTGGTTGAAACCGTCCCCTGGCGAGCATTCGCTAGCTGGCGCACCAGGGCACGATGCACAATGTGAGGCGCGTTTTCTTCACTGGCCACATTTAAGTCAAACGTAGCAGCGCCAACTTCATCGCCCTGCCAATTTTTCACAACGCAATCCACCATTGTTTCTCCCCCTTACTTCATCTCGCCATTATCTTGATTGCCCTGACCAGGATGGCACCAGCGGCTTTAATCCGGTGTGTAAAACCCTTCGGGATGCGATCGCGCTGTGGGCGATCGCGACAGCCAGCTCACTTACTTCCAGGTCTTTGTAGGCCGGATGTCCAAAAACGTACCTGGCTTCCCAGGGACAGCTCCCTTAATCAAGAGAAGATTGCGCTCGGTATCTACCCGCACAACCGACAGCTTGCGGATCGTCACCTGCGTACCGCCATACCGTCCCGCCATCAGCTTTCCAGGATAGACGCGCCCTGGCGTGGTGCCCGCACCCGTTGAACCGGGCAGACGGTGGTTTTTTGAACCGTGGGCCATCGGGCCTCGACGGAAGTTGTGGCGCTTTTGATAGCCCGCAAATCCACGACCAATGCTGGTGCCAATTACGTCTACAAGCTGGCCTGCCTCAAAACTGGCGACGGTAATTTGCTGCCCCAGCTCAAATTCACCAGGCTGGGCGAGTCGATACTCGCGCAGGTGGCGCACCGGGGATGTTTCAGACTTTTTGAGGTGTCCCAGCTTCGGCCTATTCAGGGCCTTTTCGGACACGCTACCGTAGCCTACCTGAATGGCGGTGTACCCATCCGTCTGCTCTGTTTTGATTTGTGTGACGGTGCAGGGGCCTGCCTGCACCACGGTGACTGGAATAGCTCTGCCCTCGTCATCGAAGACTTGGGTCATGCCGAGTTTGGTGCCAAGGATACCTACGGCCACGATCGTCACGTCTCCCTCTAATACGAACAGTACATTGGTTCAGATCCTGCGGATCTAGCTGATTCCTCTTTTTAGACAAAGAAGATCTTTTGCGATCTGGAGGAGAAAGCTGGGCCTAAAAAATGGAATCTTAAGCCACACTAAACTCGAGCCAAGCCTTTATTCGGCATCAGCTCACTGCGATCAAAGACGTTTGAGCAACTTTCGCTCATTCCGCCTTTGGTCGCAAATAGTCTGCCTGGAGGGCGATCGCAGAAATGCAACCCCAATCCTTAGCAGCACGGTTCCCAGCCAGGCCACACCTGCGGCCTGTATTCAGTCCAGGTATGGGGCACTTTCAACACAGACCTACGCATGGGGCTAGGACTTTAGCAGATAGGCGCGATCGCCCTCCACTGAGTATCCTTTACAGCCACTACATTCAGTGCTCCTGAGCAATTAGGCAACCAGGCTGAGCTTTACTGAAAGCCCTGGTTAAACCTGAGGGAGCAAGTTTGGCAGGAGCAGCCAAATTTGAACTGCGCCCGATCAACGTCGCTAATCAATCAAAGTAAAATCAATCAAACCAGTCAGCCAAACCAACCAGCCGAACCAATCAGCCAGGATTGGATTAGCCACGATTAAACAGTATAGATAAATCTAGAGCGATTGTCCACAAGAATTTTAAGAGGCCCTACTTTAGATCAAAGGATCCCCTGGCCATTTCGGAATCACTCCAGGGTTATTCTAACAATCCTGGAGTGGCTTCAATCGCATGAGATGCGGGTAGGGTGATTTCTTGAAATGAAATTACCAGCCCACGGTGCGTTACGCTTCGCTCTAGCGATAGCCATGCCCTTGGGCTATACGGCACCCTACGGGCGGTATGGGCTTTCACGGAAATCTCCTAGGCGCGTCTCATGCTGTACTCCACCCGCATAAGAAACTCTATATTGACCTCTGGATATTGACCTCTGGGTCAGGGGAGGCATTTTTCCCCTTGTGCTTTAAGTGCCGGTTGCGTGTCTTAAGATAACGATATTGGACGATATTAAATATGACATCATTGGTGCTGAGTACCTGCCCAAGGGGCGCTACTGTGGCGGGGCCATGGTTGCCGGATACCGGGTAGGTGGGTTAGCAGCCTGAAATCACCTTTAAGGAGAAAGTTGGCGATGGCATTAATCGTGACCGGTAAAAGGTTTGCGAAAGATCTGGAAAGTGCGGGTGCCCTGGCGGTCTACGTGCCTCTAGAAGGGGGGTACGAAGGGCGCTATCAGCGTCGCCTGAGGGCAGCCGGATATGGCATGTTGCATCTGGCATCGCGCGGATTGGGCGATGTTTCTGCCTACCTGCTTGATGTCCATGGGGTGCGTCCACCCCACCTGGGAAAGAAAGATATCGGTACCGGGGCGGCAGTGGGCTACCGCTATTACCTGCCCCCGGCGGCCACTTACCAGCTTGAGCAGCTCCCGCCCCAATCGAAGGGCCTGGTGATCTGGTTGCTGGAGGGCATGATTTTGTCGCGTCAGGAGCTAGAATTTTTGACTGCCCTGCCGCAGATCGAGCCACGGATTAAGGTTGTGGTTGAAATGGGGGGCGATCGCACCTTCCGCTGGCAGCCTCTTTCCCAAACCCTGGCGGCGGCTTGATCCTAAGAGTGTAAAGTTGGATTCTCAGTAATTATTTAACCTGTAGGGGCATGGAATTCCATGCCCCTACAGGTTTTTCACCCTATTAAATTCACAGCTCTGAATATCGGGTCACAGAAAAACAAGCGGGGTGCGCCTCCCACCGGGAAGTACACCCCACAACAGTCGCGTTTACTTAAGGCGACCTATCTTAATCTGCCCATTCAAGGGTTATTTGTTGGGCTGTGGCGTCATCCGTAGATAAGACTTTACTTCGGTGTAGCCCTTGGGGAATTTTTCCTTTAATACCTCAGGATCTTTGAGCGACGGTACGATTACACAGTCATCGCCATCTTTCCAGTTAACAGGGGTAGCGACACTGAAGTTGTCGGTCAACTGTAGTGAATCAATAACGCGCAAAATTTCCTCAAAATTGCGGCCCGTGCTGGGGGGATAGGTGAGGGTCAGGCGCAGCTTTTTGTTGGGATCAACTACGAATACCGTGCGCACTGTCAGCGATGCGTTGGCATTGGGGTGAATCATGCCATACAGCTCAGAAACCTGCTTATCGTTGTCCGCCAGAATCGGATAGTTAACCGAGGTTTTTTGGGTTTCGTTGATGTCATTAATCCAGCCCATGTGGGATTCAGCATCATCTACGCTGAGGGCGATTACCTTGGCATTTCGCTTGTCGAATTCGGGCTTGAGCCTGGCAACTTCGCCCAACTCGGTGGTGCAAACAGGCGTATAGTCGGCGGGGTGGGAGAACAGGACAACCCAGCTATCGCCTGCCCAGTCGTAGAAGTTGATTTCTCCCTCGGATGATTGCTGAGTAAAGTTTGGGACGGTGTCCCCTAACTGAAGTGTCATGGTGTCGTTTCCTCTAGGTTTGAAATAGCGTAAACATCTATCCTGCCCCTTATGATGCCATAAACCCCGGTTTTCCGGTCGGAGTTTAGATCTTTTTCCAAAATGCCCTTTCCCAAACCTCCACTGTGCTGTCGTCAATTGCCCTGTGATTCTGCCTTTTGGAGGTGCTCAGGGGATTTTGGATGGAGTACCTTGTATCTGCAGCTATTTTGTGGCGACTGGGGGAGAATTGGCGAAGCGATCGCCCGGTTAACCTTCTCCTTTGGAACCTATCCAACAAAGCGCTTGAAGTTTTGGCTGCCAAAAAACTGAGGGGGTTTTCGGGTAGGCGCTTCAAGGACGAAAATAAAAGATTTGCAACAAAAGTTAGGGAAGTTTAACAATCTGAGCCAGTAGGATTAGCGATTGAACAATAAAATTTAAATAATGAATTTTAGTGGGAATAAAGCTGACCTGTTTAGATGCAGTAACTAAGCGTTGAGCGATCGCACATCTAAACCTTTGTCTTTGTCTTACATATTCTTTAAAGCAAGAAAAAATTAAGAAATAACGACAGGCTTTGATATTAAAAATCTCCCTAAAAACCTTCAGCCCGCATTATGTTTTCGAGGAACTATATTTTGATGAGTAGCGACATGGTTAACCAGGTACTGGCAACCTTTTTCAACTTTCTGCGACATCTGATCGAGTTTGTTCAACCGGCTCTGGTGCCCATTTGCTTTGTGGCGGCGTGGGGGCTGCTTTTACTGTTGGCCTGGAGTATGTGGTCGGCTGTCCGGGACGGGGTATCCAGGGCGAAGCGGATGCACAAAATTCCCTGCGCTGATTGTCAATATTTCACAGGAGACTATCACCTGAAGTGTCCCGTCCGACCCACCATTGCCCTTTCAGAAGCGGCGATTAACTGCCCTGATTTTGAGCCTGTCGAAGCGTCCCGGTTGCCTGCTTATTGCGATCGCTAGTCATGGGGTCACTCAAATGCTCGTTCAACGATTACAGGATTGTGCTGAGTTTGTGGCGGGAGACAGCACTCGCCTGCGAGAGCTTCTCCATCCCGACAAACAACCGATTGATCTGCGCTACAGCCTTGCCCACGCGGTGGTAGCGATGGGGCAATCCTCGACTCCCCACGCCTTAACCACCTCTGAGGTGTACTACATTCTGCAGGGTCAGGGAGAAATGACCATTGACGAGGAACAAAAAATTGTTGAACCAGGCGACGCAGTTTACATTCCGCCCCATGCTCGTCAGTTCATTCGCAACTGCGGTGAAGAAGATTTAATCTTTCTCTGCATTGTTGATCCGGCATGGCGGAAAGAAGACGAAGTTATTTTCTAGTCGAACTGTCCTTAAAGCGTCTCAGTGGGGGTTTTAAGCCCCAGAATTTCGACTCATCCCCGTGCTCTTGTGGAGAATGGTATTCTCTTATACAGAAGACACATCGTATTACTGGTGCAATCGTTTCTACAAATAGGTCACACAGTTTAGCGGTGCAGGTTTGTTCCACGGCGCTGACTTTAATCGGTCGGCAATATGCTCTGCCGCTTGTTTTTAGTGGGATTTGAGAGCACCTGAAAGCTGCTTGGGTACTTGTTTCCAAACTAATCAGGCTGTGGTATGAATTTTAAATCCTGTAGTGCAGGCTACTTCCGCTTTGTAGATTCTGGTTCCTTCTAATCGCTCCTCCTGGTTTGTGAGACTCGAAACAGCCCGAGTGGGTTTGCTGCTCGATGGTAATTAATAGGAACGTCCAGTGATGATGTCTAAAATTGTGCTCAGCAAGAAACGTTTGAAAGGAAGAGGCAAGCGCGCGAAAGCGACGGGTCTGGCCTCATGGTCTACGCCTGAAATTGCATTTGGCAAAATGGCAGGAATGCTTTCCAAGTCGTCTTGGAAATGGGCGGCGTGTGCTCCCCTGGCTTTTCTCATCGTAGGTGCTGTTGGCCTGGCGGCCTCTGCCCAGGAGGAAGCAATAACCCCTGAATATGTCAAAGGCGTACTTGACGCTATTTGGATTACTGTTGCCTCGGTGCTCGTGATCTTCATGAACGCGGGCTTCGGCATGTTAGAAACTGGTTTTTGTCGCCAGAAAAATGCCGTCAACATTCTTTCCAAAAACCTGATTGTCTTCGCCTTAGCGACCATTGCTTTTTGGGCGATCGGCTTCTCGATCATGTTTGGTGGCGGCGGTGGTTTTATCGGTGGTGGTGGCTGGTTCCTGACCGGCGACTCTGCTGCCTATGGGTTAGACCCCTTCCCCGCAGGGCTACCTGTGTCTGTATTTTTCCTGTTCCAGGTTGCCTTTGCCGCTACCGCTGCGACGATCGTTTCCGGTGCTGTAGCTGAGCGGGTTCACTTCGTTGCCTTCCTGGTCTTCAGCGTCCTGCTAACCGGAATCGCTTACCCCATCACGGGACACTGGGTCTGGAGTGGTAATGGTTGGTTGGGCGGCGTCGGCTTCTCTGACTTTGCAGGCTCCACCGTAGTCCACTCAGTTGGCGGTTGGGCAGCGCTGGTGGGTGCCATCTTCCTTGGCCCCCGGATTGGTAAGTATCAGGACGGTCAGCCTACGGCCCTCCCCGGTCACAACCTGAGCCTGTCCATGTTGGGCTGTCTGATTCTGTGGATTGGCTGGTTCGGCTTCAACCCTGGTTCTGAGCTAGCGGCATCTGAGGCTGTTCCGTTCATTGCGGTGACCACCAACCTGGCAGCCGCCGCAGGCGGTATCGCTGCGACAGTCACCTCCTGGGTTACCTCTGGTAAGCCTGACCTGTCCATGATTATCAACGGCATCCTGGCTGGTCTGGTCGGCATTACGGCTGGCTGTGCAGGCGTTGACTATCTTGGATCCGTGATTATCGGCTTGATTGCTGGTATTATCGTGGTCTTTTCTGTATTCTTCTTTGACAGCATTAAAGTTGATGACCCCGTCGGCGCTCTTTCGGTTCACCTCGTCTGCGGCGTTTGGGGAACTCTGGCCGTTGGGTTGTTCAATACGGAGAGCGGCTTGCTCTACGGCGGTGGCTTTGCCCAGCTTGGCTCCCAGATTCTCGGTATCGTGGCGATTGGTGCCTTTACCGTCATCGCTTCTGCCATCTTCTGGGGTGTCCTCCGGGCTACTGTAGGCATTCGCGTTTCTCAGGAAGACGAGCTGATGGGCCTCGATATTGCTGAGCATGGCATGGAAGCTTACAGCGGTTTTGTTAAAGACGCGAGTGGTGCGGCTGGGATGCCTGCTGCGAGTATTACCAGCCATTCGGGGATGACCTCGACTCCATAGGCTTTGGGTCTCGTTATCCTGGTATCGGTGGTTTGACTGAGTAATTTTCTATCCATCGTCTAGGTTTATCTCACCGCTGGGTCTGGTGTAACCACCGCCTGGCGGTTTTTGCTTAACCTCCCCCGGTTTTCTAACATGAATTTAATTGTGCTGACCTACTTACAGCCTGGACATGGCAAGAATTTCAGATACACTCTATCTTGATGGCTTTCGGCAGTAGGTAGCTAACCCGTGGTAGATAAGGTTCAGCAAGACAAACGGCTGGGCGATCGCCACTTCGATCACCTCCGTCGCACAACGGCGCGGTCGATTCGATTTGCGGTCCATTCTCCCCATGTGTACGTGCTGCCAGCCTGGTGCTATGTCTCCCTGGGGGTCAATGCGGTGCTGCTTGCCCTGGTGCTGGTGCTGGGTTGGCGCGATCGCCCCCGCCCCCCTAGCCCCTCAACTCGGGCGATCGCAGGTGAAGTCAGTCCACCGGAAGTCCAGGCGATGACCTCTAATGCGCCATTGTCCCTGGCGGAGTCGTCTGCTTCTAGCCAGCTTGCCTCAGACGATTCCCCTGACCTACCCCCCCCGGCACTGGGGCCACGGCTCGACTTGAGCTATGACGAGTGGGTTGCTCTGCTGGAGACGGAAGCGCGGGCGATCGCCAATGAAGCGCCGGACAATTTGAGCATTCTCATGGGAGACTCCATCAGCCTGTGGTTCCCCAGCGAGCTACTGCCCCCGTCCCAAACCTGGCTGAACCAGGGCATCTCTGGGGAGGGAACGGCAGGCCTGCTGAAGCGACTGGATCTAATCGACCGCACCCAGCCCGACACGATTTTCGTGATGATTGGCATCAACGACATGCTGCGGGAGGTGACGGATGCCACGATTCTGGCGAATCAGCGGGCCATTATCCAGGAACTCCGCGAGCAGCACCCCGATGCGGCGATTGTGGTGCAGTCGGTGCTGCCCCACGCCGGAGAGGAGTCAAGCTGGGAGGGGAAGGAGCGGCTGCTGGCCATTCCCAACCAGCGCATCCGGAACCTGAATCGGGAACTGGCGGCGATCGCCCGTCAGGAAGGGGCCGATTTCCTGGATCTGTATCCCCTGTTCAGTGATGCCGACGGCAACCTCCGGCTCGACCTTACCACCGATGGACTGCACCTCAACCGCAACGGCTACCTCGTGTGGACCTCGGCCCTGCAACTCTTTGAGCAACTGGCGCTGGATCAGAGCTAATTGGGCGGACTTGGGGTGAAATGTTTTGGTAGGCTAAGAGCAACCCCGGTTTGCAATGCTGAAGTAGGAATGGGCATGGACACAAAAGCCTTCAAGCGATCGCTCAATCAGTCGGAAAACTATCACCGCAAAGGGTTCGGCCACGAGGCAGAAATCTCCACTGTGATGAATGCGGAGTACCAGAGCAGCCTCATCCAGCAGATCCGCGACCACCACTACACCCTCACCAGGGGCGACGTGACCATTCACCTGGCGGAAGCCTTTGGGTTCTGCTGGGGCGTGGAGCGGGCGGTGGCCATGGCCTACGAAACCCGGCAGCATTTTCCCACCGAGCGCATCTGGATTACCAATGAGATTATCCACAATCCCTCGGTGAACCAGCGGCTGCGGGACATGCGGGTCGAGTTTATCGAAGTGAAGGACAACGAGAAGGACTTTTCCGGTGTCAGCAAGGGCGATGTGGTAATCCTGCCCGCCTTTGGGGCCAGCGTCCAGGAAATGCAGCTTTTGAGCGATCGCCAGTGCACCATCGTCGATACCACCTGTCCCTGGGTGGCCAAGGTATGGAACTCGGTGGAGAAGCACAAGAAAAAAAGCTACACCTCCATCATCCACGGCAAATACAACCATGAGGAGACGGTGGCCACCAGCTCCTTCGCCGGGACTTACCTGATCGTCCTCAACCTGAAGCAGGCCCAGTACGTGTGCGACTACATCCTCAGCCCTGGGGACTCTCCAGAAGAACGGCAGCAGCGGCGGGACGAATTCATGGCCACCTTCCGCAAAGCCTGCTCCCCCGGCTTTGACCCCGATCGCGACCTGGTGCAAATCGGCATCGCCAACCAGACCACCATGCTCAAGGGGGAGACGGAGCAGATTGGCAAGCTGTTTGAGCGCACCATGATGCAGAAGTACGGCCCCACGGCACTCAACGACCACTTCATGAGCTTCAACACCATCTGCGACGCCACCCAGGAGCGGCAGGACGCCATGTATGACCTGGTGAAGAAAGACTTGGACCTGATGGTGGTCATCGGCGGCTACAACTCCTCCAACACCACCCACCTCCAGGAAATCGCCATTGAGTACGGCATTCCCTCCTACCACATCGACAGCGCCGATCGCATCGGGCCAGACAATCGCATCGAGCACAAGCCCCTCCAGCAAGACCTGGCGATTCAGGAGAACTGGCTGCCCGATGGTGCGATCGCCGTCGGCGTCACGTCGGGAGCCTCGACCCCTGACAAGGTGGTCTCAGACGTCATTGAGAAAATCTTTGAGCTGAAAGGAGCGGTGGCGATCGCCTGAGATGGCAAAACGGAAATCCGACGAACCCCTGAGCGGTGACACCCTAGTCAAAGAGGTGTGTCGCCGCATCCGCGTGGCCCGCTCCTACTGGGATGCCCACAACAATCGCGCCTGCCGAGGCGAGCGAGAAAAGGCCCTAACCCTCTACAACACCCTCACCCCGGAGCAGAAAGACCAAATTCCCCAACAGCTCCGCGTCTGGTTGCGGTATCGTAGCGAAAAATATTTTGGCCCCCACCGCACACCGCCTGGAGGTCGCAAATCTAACCGGTAAGGGCGAAGCATTCGGCCAAAGTTCTTTGGATACATCCAAAAGTATCTACCGAATGCTTCGCCCCAACCAACAGTAAAATGACCCGAACGCCTTTAATAGTGAGACGTTCGGGAAATTCCTCGCTAGCGATCGCCCCCATAAATTTGCTACAACAGCCATCAACTGGAACCGCCACGGCTGTAGCAAATTATGAGGATGTTATGGAACCCGAATTTCCGCCTGACCTGGGCACCGAAAAATCCGACAAGAAACCGAATGATAAAACCATCTCCGGCACTTACGAAGAGGATGTAACGCTAGACTGGGCTACCCCAGGTGAAGAGTTTTTAGAATCTCTGCCCCCTGATGTTCGCCGGAAGCGATCGCCCCGTTCTCAAGAACTCTCCCAAAAAGAAATTCAGGCGCTCCGGCAAACGATTCACAATAGCGGCGTTTTACAGCTATCCTTCTATTTCCTCGACTACATCCTGCGGGCGCAGACGGCCCTGTTTGAGCAAATTCACAGCCAGAAGGAATTGCCCCGCATTATTGCGTCCATGTCGATTCTCTGTATTTTGCTCTCCGCGATCTATGGCGTGGTAATGGGGATGTATAACGGAGTTTTGCAGGCGATCGCCTCCGCCATTAAGCTGCCGATTCTCTTCCTCCTCACTGCCCTGATCTGCATTCCGTCCCTCTACACCTTTAACGTGCTCCTCGGCCAGAGCTTCAAGTTTTTGCAGACCGTCGCCCTCATGGTGATGACCCTGGGCACCACGACCATCCTGCTGGCCAGCCTTGCCCCCATTGCCTTCTTCTTCGGCCTTACCACCCAGAACTACCAGTTTCTGCTGCTGATGCACGTGCTGATTTTTGGGCTGTGCGGCATCTACGGCGTGCGCTATCTGTATCGGGGCTGCTCCTACATCGCTTTTCGCATGGAGCAACCCCTCAACAACCTGCTGCTGCGTATCTGGATCGGCATCTACGCGATCGTGGGCATGCAGCTCGGCTGGCGGCTGCGCCCATTTATCGGCAACCTGGACGCCCCGTTCCAGATTTTCCGCGTCCAGGACGATGGCGGCAATTTTTATACATCGGTTTGGCGGGCGTTGAACAATCTGTTTTAAGGCAGTTCGGTGGTGCCCATGAGGAAGCGATCGCACTCCCGCGCCGCCCCTCGCCCTTCGTTGATCGCCCAGACCACCAGGCTCTGACCCCGCCGACAATCCCCAGCGGCAAACACACCAGGAATGGAGGTAGTGTACTGTTCGTGCTCGGCCTTCACGTTGCTGCGGGCGTCCCGCTCCAGCCCCAGGGAGTCCAGCAGCGGCTGTTCGGGACCGAGGAAGCCCATAGCCAGCAGCACCAGTTGAGCTGGAATCACCTTCTCCGTATCGGGAATGGGCTGGGGCGTAAACCGACCGGCTTCATCTCGCATCCACTGCACCTGGACGGTGTGGACGGCTTTCACCTGGCCGTTCTCGTCGCCCTCAAACTTAGTCGCCGTGGTCAGGTACGAGCGGGGATCGCTGCCGAACATGGCCGCCGCCTCTTCCTGGCCGTAGTCCATTTTGTAGACCTTGGGCCACTCCGGCCAGGGGTTGCTAGCGGCACGGGTTTCTGGCGGCTTGGGCATAATTTCTAGCTGGGTAACGCTGGTGCAGCCGTGGCGGATGGAGGTGCCGACGCAGTCCGTCCCAGTGTCGCCGCCGCCGATAATCACCACGTCCTTACCCGCAGCGGAAAGGTAGTCACCAGTGGGGCTGCCCTGGAGGACGGTGCGGGTATTGCCCGTAAGAAACTCCATAGCGAAGTGGATGCCCTTCAGCTCGCGCCCCTCGATGGGCAGGTCGCGGGGTTGGGTGGCTCCGGTGCAGAGCAGCACCGCGTCGAATTCGTTGAGCAGAGTTGCCGCCGGGATGTCTTTACCGACCTCGGTGTTGCAGACAAAGGTGACGCCTTCTGCCTCCAGCACGTTCAGGCGGCGCAGCACCACGGCCTGCTTATCCAGCTTCATGTTGGGAATGCCGTACATGAGCAAACCACCGGGGCGATCGGCCCGCTCGTACACGGTGACCCAGTGGCCCGCAGCGTTGAGCTGATCAGCGGCGGCGAGTCCGGCGGGGCCAGAGCCAATCACCGCCACCTTTTTACCCGTACGGTGGGCGGGCGGATTCGGCGTAATCCAACCGGACTCCCAGCCCTTCTCGGCGATGGAATACTCGATGTTTTTGATGGTCACGGGCGGATTCGTGATACCCAGGACGCAGGAGCCTTCGCAGGGGGCGGGGCAGACCCGCCCCGTGAATTCCGGAAAATTGTTGGTTTTGTGGAGGCGATCTAGCGCATCGGCCCAGCGATCGCGATAGACCAGATCATTCCATTCGGGAATCAGGTTATTGATGGGACAGCCGCTGGCCATGCGGTTGATGGTCATGCCCGTGTGGCAGAAGGGGGTGCCGCAGTCCATACAGCGAGCGGCCTGGGTTTGCAGACGCTCATTGGGCATGGGCAGGTGAAATTCGTCCCAGTTGCGAATGCGATCGGCGGGGGCAATTTCGGAGGCGATTTCCCGCAGGTATTCAATGAATCCGGTTGGTTTTCCCATGATCTTTTTTTCAAATTAAAGGGGTAAGTAAGCGATTCGATTGAGCCAATCTTGAGGTTCCTGCATCAGCCTGGAATCGAAGCTTCATTGTGAATCATTTGATGCGCGATAGAGCTTCTGGTATAACAACGCATTTGCCTCTCTAGCTTGTTGCCTGAGCGCTTCAAATTGTTGCTCTCCCTCAACTAGATACTCATCAATAACAGTGCGGTTAGCGAGATAGAAGGCGATCGCTCCATACACTTCTTCCAGAGTCAGTGCCGGGAACGATTGGAGAATACTTTCAGGAGATTGTCCAGCCAGAAATGAATAGACAACGGAGTCGAGTGACACTCGTTTGTTAATAATTCGATATGCTCGCTCCCGTTCCTCAACATACTGCTTGGTTGTCATAACATTCGCAGTCATTGGTTTTGCTTCTCACCTTCTAATCTCATCCCATTGATTTCAGGTAGGGGCAAGGCATTGCCTTGCCCCTACCTCAGGTGCATCAACTACCGCCAATGCGGGCAATGTCGCGGGCATTTTCCTCGAAGGCGGCGGCAAGGGCATCGTCGCCGCTGAGGCCGTCCGCCAGGGCTTTCTGGATGTGTTGCAGCACTCGCTTGTAGTCGCGGGGCATCACCTTCACGAACTTGGGAATTAGACTCTCCCAATTTTCCAGAATTGTCTTGGCACGCTGACTCTGGGTGTAGTCCGCGTGCTTCTGGATCAGGTCGTGGATTTCGCGAATTTCTTCGGGGTCCGCCAACTGCTCCAGATCGACCATCTGGGTGTTGCAGCGGGTGGGGAAATCGCCCGCCTCATCCAGTACATAGGCGATGCCGCCGCTCATGCCTGCCGCGAAGTTGCGCCCGGTCTGGCCGAGAATCACTACCTTGCCGCCGGTCATGTATTCGCAGGCGTGGTCGCCCACCGCTTCCACCACCGTGCGGACGCCAGAGTTGCGGACGCAGAACCGCTCCCCAGCCACGCCAGAGATGTAGGCTTCGCCCCCGGTCGCGCCGTAGAAGGCGACGTTGCCGATGATGATGTTCTCCTCCGGCACGAAGGTGGAGCCGCTGGGGGGGTAGATGATCAGCTTGCCGCCGCTGAGTCCCTTGCCAAAGTAGTCGTTGGCGTCCCCTTCCAGTTCCAGCGTCACCCCTTTGGGGACAAATGCGCCGAAGCTCTGTCCGGCGCTGCCCTGGAAGTGGAGCCGTACCGTGTCTTCGGGCAAGCCGTCCCAGTGGCGCTTGGTGATTTCGTTGCCGAGGATGGTGCCCACCACCCGGTTAATGTTGCAGATGGGGAGGGTGGCGCTGACCGGCTCGCCGCTTTCGATGGCGGGGCGGCACAGGTCCAACAGGGTGGTCATGTCCAGGGACTTGTCCAGCCCGTGATCCTGGGGAATCTGGCAGTAGCGCCCGATGTCTGCGCCCACCTGCGGCTGGTGGAGGATCTTGGACAGGTCGATGCCCTTGGCCTTCCAGTGATCCACGGCTTGCTTGGCTTCCAGCACATCAGTGCGGCCCACCATCTCGTTGATGGAGCGGAAGCCCAGTTCTGCCATGATTTCCCGCAGTTCTTGAGCGACGAACCGCATGAAGTGGACGGTGTGCTGGGGATCGCCCACAAAGTTTTGCCGGAGGACGGGGTTTTGGGTGGCGATACCGGCGGGGCAGGTGTTCTTGTGGCAGACCCGCATCATGATGCAGCCCAGGGAGACCAGGGGCGCGGTGGAGAAGCCGTACTCTTCAGCGCCCAGGAGGGTGGCGATCGCCACATCCCGCCCCGTCTTCATCTGCCCATCAGTTTCCACGGCAATGCGCGACCGGAGGTTGTTTAGCACCAGGGTTTGGTGGGTTTCCGCCAGACCTAGCTCCCAGGGGAGTCCCGCGTGCTTGATGGAGGTCTGGGGTGATGCGCCCGTGCCGCCGTCGAAGCCGGAGATCAGCACCACATCGGCGTGGGCTTTGGCGACTCCGGCGGCGATGGTGCCGACGCCCACCTCTGATACCAGCTTGACGCTGATGCGGGCTTCCCGGTTGGCATTCTTCAGGTCGTGGATCAGTTCTGCCAGATCCTCAATGGAATAGATGTCGTGGTGGGGCGGCGGCGAGATCAGGCCCACGCCGGGGGTGGAGTGGCGCACCTTGGCTACCCAGGGGTAGACCTTGAGTCCGGGTAATTGCCCCCCTTCACCGGGCTTGGCTCCCTGGGCCATTTTGATTTGGATTTCCCGCGCCTGGGAGAGGTAGAGGCTGGTGACGCCAAAGCGACCGGAGGCCACCTGCTTGATGGCGCTGTTTTTGGAGTCGCCCTGCTCGTTTGTCCAGGTGTAGCGTTCGGGGTCTTCGCCGCCTTCGCCCGTGTTGGACTTGCCGCCTAAGCGATTCATGGCGATCGCCAGCGTCTCATGGGCCTCCTTGGAAATCGACCCGTAGCTCATGGCCCCGGTCTTGAACCGCTTGACAATCTCCTCGACAGACTCCACTTCCTCCAGGGGGATGGGTTCTCTGGCTCTGAAGTCCAGCAGTCCCCGCAGGGTGAAGTGGGTCTTGCTCTGGTCATTCACTAGGGCAGCGTATTTTTTGTAGAGATCGTAGTCGCCTTCGCGCACGGCTCGCTGGAGGCTGTGGATGGCTTCGGGGCTGAACAGGTGACGTTCGCCCTCTTTGCGCCACTGGTATTCGCCGCCCACGTCCAGGGTGGTGTCCTCCACCTCCCGACCGGGGAAGGCATGGGCGTGGCGCAGGATGGCCTCCTGGGTAATCACCGCCAGATCCGCCCCCTCAATGCGGGAAGCCGTCCAGGTGAAGTACTTGTCGATCACTGCCTGGTTGAGGCCGATGCTCTCGAAAATCTGGGCACCCCGGTAGCTCTGGATGGTGGAGATGCCGATTTTGGAGGCGATCTTAATCACCCCTTTAGTCACCGCCTTAATGTAGTTTTTGCAGGCGGTTTTGAGATCCACGTTCAGCAGCTCCTTCTGCTGGATCATGGCGTCGATGGTCTCAAAGGCCAGGTAGGGGTTGATGGCCCCGCAGCCATAGCCAATCAGCACGGCAAAATGATGGACTTCGCGGGGTTCGCCCGACTCCAGCACCAGGCCGACACGGGTGCGGGTGCCCTTGCGGATCAGGTGGTGGTGCAGTCCTGCGACGGCCAGCAGGGCGGGGATGGGGGCGTGGTCGGCATCGAGGGGGCGATCGCTCAAAATAAGCACGCTCTTCCCATCCTCGATCGCCGCATCCGCCTCGGCACAAATGGCGTCCATCCGGGTCTCCAGCCCGGCGACACCTAATTTGGGGTCGAACAGGATTGGTAGAGTGACCGACTTGAAATCCCCGTGATTAATGGCCTTCAGCTTCGCCAGTTCTCCATTGGTGAGCACCGGAGTTTTCAGCTCAATCAGATGGCAGCTTTCCGGCTCTGGCTTCAGCAAATTGCGCTCCGAGCCGATGGTGGTCTCCGGGGAGGTGATGATTTCCTCGCGGATGGAGTCGATGGGCGGGTTGGTCACCTGGGCGAAAAGCTGCTGGAAGTAGTCGTAAAGAAGCTTGGGGCGATCGCTCAACACTGCCAGGGGCGTATCCGTCCCCATCGACCCGATTGCTTCCACGCCGTTTTGGGCCATCGGCGTCAGCAGCATTCGCAGTTCTTCAAAGGTGTAGCCGAATGCCTTCTGCCGCTGGTGTAGGGGTATATTGGCTGGTTCCGTGATGTCGGTGGGTTCCGTGGTGTCGGTGGGTTGCGGGATATCGGTGGGTTCCGTGATGCCGATGGGTTCCGCGATGTCGATGGGTTGCGGGATATCGGTGGGTTCCGTGATACCGGTGGGTTGCGTGATATCGGTGGGTTGCGGGATGCCGGTGGGTTGCGATGGGTTGCGTAGGGGCACGGCATGCCGTGCCCCTACGCGGTCGTGGGACGTATTAACGGCGTCGGACGTATTAATGGCGTCAGGCAGATCCGCCAGGGAAACCATGTGCCGATCCAGCCATTCCTGGTAGGGATGCTCGGAGACAATCTGCTGCTTGATCTCCTCATCCGCCACAATGCGCCCTGCCGCCATATCCACCAGGAACATGCGCCCCGGCTCCAGGCGGCCCTTCTTCAGCACGTTTTCCGGCTCCACGGGCAGCACCCCGGCCTCCGACGCCATGATCACCCGGTCGTCCTTGGTGACGTAGTAGCGGGAAGGCCGCAGACCGTTGCGATCCAGCACTGCCCCCATCATGGTGCCGTCCGTGAAGGCGATGGAGGCGGGACCATCCCACGGCTCCATCAGGCAGGAGTGGTATTTGTAAAACGCCTTCTTCTGCGCACTCATGGACTCGTGGGCCGTCCAGGGTTCGGGGATCATCATCATCACCGCATGGGGGAGCGATCGCCCCGCCAAAGTCAGCAGCTCCAGGGCATTGTCAAAAATCAGGGAGTCGCTGCCCTCAATGTTGATCAGCGGATAGGCCCGCTTCAGGCCATCGCCAAACAGCTCGGACTCAAAGAGGGACTGGCGGGCGTGCATCCAGTTAATATTTCCCCGCAGGGTGTTGATCTCGCCGTTGTGGGCGATGTAGCGGTAAGGGTGCGATCGCTCCCAACTGGGGAACGTGTTGGTGCTGAAGCGGGAATGCACCAGCCCCAGGGCGCTCTCCAGGTCCGGATCGCTCAAATCCGGGTAATAGTCGCCCACCTGGGCCGGGGTCAGCATCCCCTTATAGACAATCGTGCGGCAGGAGAGGCTGGCGGGATACCAGTAGGTATCAATGCCCGTGCAGTGGATGGCGGTGTGGGCCATTTTGCGGATGATGTAGAGCTTCCGCTCGAAGGCCAGTTCGTCGGTTACGTCGGGCGATCGCCCAATAAACACCTGCTGCATAAACGGTTCGCTGGCCCGTGCCGTCTCCCCCAGGGAGGAATGGTCGGTGGGCACGTCGCGCCAGCCCAGGACTTGCTGACCCTCGGCGGCGACCACCTGCTCAAAGGCGCGGCGGCCCTGCTCGCGGGCGGCGGCATCGGGGGAGGCGAAAATCATGCCCACGCCGTAGTGGCCAGGGGCGGGGAGGGTGATGTTGGCGATCGCCGCCACTTTGGTCATGAACTTGTGGGGCACCTGCATCAAAATGCCAGCACCGTCACCCGTGTTGGGTTCGGCCCCCACCGCACCGCGATGCTCCAGGTTGAGCAAAATCGTCAGCGCCTGTTCGACAATGGCGTGGGACTGGACTCCCTTCATGTGGACGACAAATCCGACGCCGCAGGCATCGTGTTCAAATTGGGGGTCATAAAGACCCTGCTTAACGGGCGGTTGATTGGTGTTCATTGCTTGATACCCAACGTGACAAACGGGCGGCATCTAGAGCGCATGTTGCGTCCAACTCTAGCTAGCCGAATTCTCTAATGAGGAGTCCCGTTGAGCGCAATGTCTTAAGGAAATTGTCAGATCTGGCGATGCAAATCTTGACGTTTTCCGGGAACCATAACCTTTAAATTGATCTGAACTTTTGTAATATTCGGCCCAGGCGTGATGGGCTTTATTTGCCAACGAATTTAGCGCTGAAAGTTATTGAAAACCCGAATTCTTTCTTGATACTTCGAAATGATTCTTATCTCAAGACAACATGCTGGACACAGGGGACTACAAGATAAGGAACAGGCTCAAACTTAACCCTGGCTTAACCCTGGGGGTTCTTTTTGCTAGTCTGAGGGAGAACTGTTGCCACACTGTTGCCAAATGCCCATCAACCCAGATACCACGGTGCAAGTCCGGGTCTCCATGCCCAAAGACGGTTGGAGGTAAACCGGCTGTAATTATTTAAGCCAGTTTTGATTCCATAACTACGCCCTAAACCTGCATTGAGTAAGGACTATGCTGAAGCCATACGCTGTTGCAAGACGCCAAACATGTCTCTGATTTATCTGAAGCTGGTGCTGACCATGGCCTTCTGGGGCGGTACATTTATTGCAGGCCGAATTTTGGCTCAGGAGATGAGTCCCTATGGGGCAGCACTGGGTCGATTTGCGATCGCGGCGATCGCCCTCTACCTCTGGACCTATCATCGCCAGGAGCCGCTGCCACCGCTTAAAGCCCGCCAAATTTTCCCGATTCTTGTGCTGGGTCTGAGCGGTGTGTTTGCCTACAACGTGTTTTTCTTTTCAGGCCTGCAAACGATACCCGCCAGCCGTGCGGGGCTGATCATCGCCTTAAATCCGGTGGTGATTACCCTGTGTTCGGCCCTATTTTTGCAGGAGCGCCTGACCCGGTTTAAGCTGATTGGAACGCTGATTTCCCTCGTGGGGGCGGCACTGGTGATCACCGACGGACAGCTCGCAACACTGCTGTCTGAAGGGATAGGGCGGGGTGAACTGCTGCTTTTGGGCTGTGTGGCGAGTTGGAGCGTGTATTCCATAGTTGGCCGACAGGTGATGAAAGAACTTTCCCCTGTCGTGGCCACGACCTATGCGGTATGGGTGGGGGCGATCGCCCTGCTGCCGCTGGCCCTGTGGGACAGGAGCGGAGACGGGTCCCCCTTGACGATGCCGTCTGTATGGCTGAGTCTACTCTATCTGGGCCTGCTGGGCACAGTGTTGGGGTTTAGCTGGTATTACGAGGGAATTCAGGCCATTGGTCCGGCTAAGGCGTCTATTTTCATCAACCTGGTACCCATATTTGCCGTAACGTTTGGTGCGCTTTTCCTACAGGAATCGATTACCAGTGCCTTGCTGCTGGGCAGTGTTCTGGTCATTCTTGGCGTTTCCTGCGTCAACTGGAATCTCAACCGTCTTCAGGGGACTGCATCCTAGCTTTCACATCCTGGTTCTCAGTTGACAGCGCCAGCAACCGTAGGTTGGGTTGAGCGGATGCGAAACCCAACACAGCCCATACTAATGATCGCGCTACTGTTGTGAATTTGAGTCAATAGAAAACTTTGTAGGTTGGGTTGAGCGGATGCGAAACCCAACACAGCCCATACCAATGATCGCGCCACCAATTAGCACCAAATCCTGCTAAAACGCATAACAAACTGCGGTAGTACATCCTCGCCAGAAAATTCCTGGGGATTTTCCAACACTTCCACTTCTCTGTCGGGGCGATAGATCTCTACCTGCCTGTTCTGTGGGTCAACTAACCATCCTAGTCTGGCTCCGTTATCGATGTATTCCCGCATTTTGGCCTGCAATTTTGGGAGGCTATCCGATTCAGACCGCAATTCGACGACAAAATCGGGACACAGTGGGACGAAGCCTTTTCGCTGTTGGGGAGTCAGGGATTCCCAACGTTCTCGACGGACCCAAGCAGCATCAGGAGAGCGGTCAGCCCCGTTGGGCAGCCTAAATCCCGTCGAGGAGTCAAACGCTTCTCCTAAGTCTTCGTTTTCTTCATACCAGCGATCGAGTTGTCCAGTGATGCTGCGGTTACGCCTACCCGATTCGCCGCCTGTGGGGGGATTCACGAGCAATTCTCCGGCTGCCGTGCGTTCTAGCCTTAAGTCTCGATTGGCAATTGCCAGTGCCTCAAACTGTTCTTGAGTGACGTGGAGGGCGATCGCGTCTGGCAGCTCAAGCAATAGGGTTTCTGGTTGAGTTGGGGTCTGTCCCATAATTTTTTAAGCTGTGTATTATAGCATTACGCTTTCACGTCAGGACATTCAAGAGGTGTGGAACCCCTGCGTCACAGAGGTTCCACACTCAAACCTTAGCCCGCAGGGCTATATCGTTAAGTTTAAGATTGTTGGGTTTCATGCTTCTGTTCGCCCCCACCAACAATGGGGCGATCGCAGTGTCCCCCAGCCGTAGGGTGTGTTGTGGCGTCAGCCCAACGCACCGCGACCTCACGCTTCGGTGCGTCACGCTACGCGATGACACACCCTACGTAAACTTGCGGCCCCCTCTGATCAGCCCGTTGGAGAAGTTTTGATCGTGTCCTGCCCCCGTCTAGAGCCAATCCTCGACTGGTTTCAGCGCCAGGGTTGGCAGCCCCTGCCCTTTCAGCGGCAAACCTGGGACGCTTACCTGGCGGGCCAAAGCGGCATGATTCAGGTGCCCACCGGGTCGGGCAAAACCTATGCTGCCGTGATGGGGGCGATCGCCCAACTCCTGGAATCCCCTGGCGTAGGACTACAGCTCCTCTACCTCACACCACTGCGGGCACTGGCGCGGGACATCGAGCAGGCCATCCGCCGCCCCATTGAAGAGATGGGCTGGCCCCTGACGGTGGAGTCCCGCACGGGGGACACCAGCTCCTCCCGCAAGGCCCGCCAGCTCAAGGCCATGCCAGATATCCTGATCACCACCCCCGAATCCCTCTCGGTGATGCTTTCCTATAAGGACTCTGCCAAACGGTTCAGTGCCCTGAAAGCGGTAATTCTGGATGAGTGGCACGAGCTGCTTCACTCCAAGCGGGGTACTCAAACGGAGCTGTGCCTGTCCCACCTGCGGCGACTGCGACCCGACCTGCAAACCTGGGCGGTGTCGGCAACCTTGGGCAATCCCCAGGAAGCGGCCCAGGCGGCGGTGGGCCTGGGCTGCCAGCCGGTGATCATCCAGTCCGACCTGAAGCGGCGCACCGTCATTCGCAGCATTCTCCCGGAATCCGTAGACAGCTTTCCCTGGGCCGGACATCTGGGGCTGCGCATGTTCCAGGAATTGGTGGACGCCCTGGACATCGAAACGTCTACTCTGATTTTCACCAACACCCGCTCCCAGTCCGAGCGGTGGTATCAGGCCCTCCAGTTTGCGGTGCCGGAGTATGGCGATCGCATCGCGCTCCACCACGGCTCCATTCACGTCAAAGAGCGAGAGGCGATCGAGGCAGGGGTGAAGTCCGGGGACATTAAGTGGGTGGTCTGCACCTCGTCCCTGGATCTGGGGGTGGACTTCCAGCCGGTGGAGCGGGTGGTGCAGATTGGCAGCGCCAAAAACCTGGCGCGACTGCTTCAGCGGGCGGGGCGATCGGCCCACATCCCCGAAGGCACCTCGGAAATTTTGTTTCTGCCCACCAACGCCCTGGAGCTGCTGGAAATCTCTGCTTTTCGGCGGGGGCTGGCCCTGGGGGATATTGAGGCCCGCCATCCGCTTGCCTGTCCTTATGATGTGCTGATTCAGCATCTGGTGACCCTGGCCTGCGGTGATGGCTTTGTCCCAGAAGCCGTGCTGGCGGACGTGCGGCAAACCGTCGCCTATGCGGACCTGACGGACGGGGGATTCCAGTGGATGCTGAATTTTATTGAGAACGGCGGCCAGTGCCTCAGCGCCTATCCCCGCTATCGCAAGGTCAGTCGGGAGGATGGGGTTTATCGGGTAACGGAGGGGGCGATCGCCCGCATGCACCGGATGGGCATCGGCACCATTTCCTCCAACCAGACGGTGCGCATTGTTTATACAAATCGCAAGGACATCGGCACCGTCGAGGAAAACTTTGTCTCGCGCCTCAAGAAGGGGGACGTGTTTTTCTTTGCGGGACGGCAGCTAGAGTTCTGGATGATGAAGGACATGGTGGTCTACGTGCGCAATACCACCAAAAAGTCCACGGTCACCCCCGTCTGGTACGGTGGCAATCTAGCCATTTCCGACACCCTCAGCCACCACCTGCGGCAGGAGGTCGCCAACGCCCTGATGGACTCCCACCAGAACGAGGAACTCACCTGCATCCGCCCCATTCTCTCGGTGCAGCAGCGCCTCTCCCGTTTGCCCGCCGCCGATGAGCTGCTGATCGAAACCTGCCAAACCCGCGAAGGGCAACATCTCTATGTCTTCCCATTCGAGGGACGCTGGGTGCATGAGGGGCTGGGCTTTCTGTGGGGCTATCGCTTTGCCCGCCAGCAGCACGCCACCTTTACGATTTCGGTGAACGACTACGGCTTTGAGATTCTGGCTCCCAGGGACTATCCGTTCAAAACCCTGTTCTCTGAAGACTTCCTCAGCCTGGAGGCGCTTTACGACGACGTGAAGGCCAGCCTGAATCTGTCAGAACTTACTCAGCGGCGCTTCCGCGACATTGCCCAGGTGGCGGGGCTGGTGTTTAAGGGCTACCCCTCCTCCCGCAAAACCTCTGGCCAACTCCAGGTGAGTTCCTCCCTGATTTTTGAAGTGTTCAGCAAATATGAGCCGGAGAATCTGCTGCTGCGGCAGGCCGAGCGGGAGGTGATGGCGCAGCAGCTCGAAGTGCATCGCCTCACCGCCACCCTAGATCGGCTCAGCCATCTCACCCTCCGCTGGCAGGACACGAAACGGCCCTCGCCCTTCGCCTTTCCCCTGCTGGTGGAGCGGCTCAACTCGCGCATGTCCAACGAAAGCCTGCTGGAGCGCATCGAGCGCCTGAAGCAGCAGTGGGAGAAAAAGACGCCCTCATGATTGACCTGACCCTCGCCCATACCACCCTCACCCTGCTGCCGGAAAAGGCCATCTACCTGCCCGACTGGCAAACCCTGCTGGTGGCCGACCTCCACCTGGGCAAGTCGGAGACCTTCCAGCACTATGGAATCCCCATCGCCAACCGGGTGAACCAGGACACCCTCGATCGCCTCTCCCAGCTCTGTCAGCGGTTCCGACCGCAGCGCCTGGTCATCCTGGGCGACTTATTCCACTCCCGGTTAGCGCTGGTAGACGAGGTGCTCGAACCGTGGGCCGCATTTTTGCATGGGACTGATGCGGATGTGACCCTCCTCGTCGGTAACCACGATCGCCCCTTCGCCCACCACCTCCCCCAGATTCCCAACCAGCAAATTACTGAAACATTGGCGTTGGGAACCCTGTTCCTCAGCCACGATCCCCAACCCCAGGCAAATCACCTCAATCTGTGCGGTCACGTCCATCCCTGCCTGAAGCTCACAACCCGTCTGGATTCCCTGCGGCTCCCCTGCTTCTACGTCGATCGCCCCCAAAACCTGATCTTGCTGCCCTCGTTTGGTAGCTTTACGGGTGGCTATGAGGTTTCGCTGAAATTGGGGACGGTGGCTTATGCGATCGCCGAAGGCACCCTGATTCCTTTTGAGGGCAAGCCTTCTCGGCGTTTGTCCCGATGATGGATGAAACTCCGGATCTTTTGCCCGTACCGGGTATTTAAATGAAAACGCGGTGCTGTAGTGACGGCATTTGGCGGCGCACCTGGGCGATGCGGGAGGGGTCAATGGAGGCGATCGCCACCCCCGGTGCTTCTCCAGCATCGGCGAGAATCACGCCCCAGGGATCGACGATCATGGCGTGGCCGTGGGTTTGGCGGCGAGCGTAGTGGATGCCCGTTTGGGCGGGGGCGATGACGTAGCAGGTGTTTTCAATGGCTCGCGCCTGGATGAGCACCTGCCAGTGGTCTTTGCCGGTGAAGGCGGTGAAGGCGGCGGGGATGATTAGCACCTCGGCCCCCATTTGGGACAGGTGGCGGTAGAGTTCGGGGAAGCGCACGTCGTAGCACACCGATAGCCCCAGGTTGCCCAAATCCTTGGAGGGATGCACCGGGGGCAGTTGGGTGCCCGATAGCACCGTGCGAGATTCCTGATAGGTATTGCCGTCGGGCAGGTTCACGTCGAACAGGTGAACTTTTTCGTAGCAGGCCAGCTCCTCGCCCTCCGGCCCCACCAGCAGGGCGCGATTGTAGACCCGATCGTCCTCAATGGGCACCGGGAAGCCGCCGCCCAGCAGGGTAATCTGGTAGCGCTGGGCCATGGTTTTGAGGAACTTGACGCTCTCGCTGGCGATCGCCCCCGCCTGCTGCACCTTCGCCACTTCGTCGCCCAGGAACGGGAAATTTTCCGGCAGGCAGACCAGTTCCGCCCCCTGGCGCACCGCCAGATCGATCAAATCTTCGGCCTGACTCAAGTTCTTAGCAACGTCAGGGACGCTATTCATTTGCACCGCAGCAGCAAGGTAGGGCTTCATAGGTAATCGGCAATCAGCAGAGGAGATGAGTAGAAAAAACGCGAACAGACCGGATGCGAGTTAACGCGCCAGATTGTTCTATCACTATACCCAGCAACGGCTGACGGTGCCGCAGATTTGCCGTAATTTTACCCGCCGCTTAAGCAGTTCCAGAAGGGGAGTTAATTGTCCGCAGATGGCGCAGATTAGCGCAGATTGATGCTGGATCTTTATCTGCGTCCATCTGCGAAATCTGCGGATACATTAGACGTGATTCCAGCTACGATCACAGGGTATTCGCAGCGGGAGTCAGTCTGTGTTTTTCAGCGTTGTCATTCCCACCTACAACCGCAAGCCCATTCTGGAGAAGTGCCTCACGGCTCTGGAGCAGCAGCGCTGGCAGCCGGAGAGCGCGATCGCCAGCTACGAAGTCGTGGTAGTGGACGATGGCTCCACCGACGACACCGTCCCCTGGCTGACCAGTAGTGACCAGTTTCCCCACCTGCGGCTGTTCCAGCAGGCCCACGAAGGCCCCGCCGCTGCCCGTAACCTGGGGGTGCGTGAGGCCAAGGGCGATACGATCATCTTCATCGACAGTGATCTGGTGGTCACCGAGACGTTTCTCCAGTGCCATGCCGAGGCGCTCCGCCGAGGATATGGGCAGATGGGGAGCGATCGCCTCTTCACCTATGGCCGGGTGGTCAACACCTGTAATTTCGAGAATCCCACGGCTGAGCCGTTTAAGATTACGGACTTTTCGGCGGCCTACTTTGCGACGGGAAATGTGGCGATCGCCAAACACTGGCTGGAAACCGCTGGCCTGTTCGACACCCGCTTCCAGCTCTACGGTTGGGAAGACCTGGAGCTGGGGGTGCGCCTCAAGAAACTGGGCCTGAAGCTGATCAAGTGCCCGGAAGCCGTCGGCTACCACTGGCACCCCCCCTTCACCCTCGACCAGATCCCCCGCCTGATTGACCGGGAAATTCAACGGGGCCGCATGGGCGTCCTCTTCTACCAGAAGCACCCCACCTGGGACGTGCGCCTGATGATCCAGATGACCTGGCTGCATCGCCTCCTCTGGGGCGGACTCACCGGGGGCGGCAGGCTCAACGAAACCACCCTGGCTCCCCTACTGCAATGGCTGATCGATCGCGGCAGGCCCCAGCTCGCTTTGGAAATTGCCCGCATCTTCCTCAACTGGTACAACGTCCAGGGCGTCTATGCTGCCTACGCGGAATATGGCGAACAAGTGCCCTAGAACCGTGCTACCCTAGTAGGGTTGTCAAAAAATCACACATCCAGACCTTCGGGTGTTTCTCGTCGCTCAAAACCATGCAAGCGCCAGGGAAATCACATCTGGATGGAGGATAAACCCGAACTAACAGGAGAAAACTATGCCGGTTGTTGAATTGGCTCAATTGCTTGAGTCAGGGGTCCACTTTGGCCACCAGACCCGCCGCTGGAACCCCAAAATGGCGGAATATATTTACACATCCCGCAATGGCGTTCACATCATTGACCTGGTGCAGACCGCCCAGCTCATGGAAGAAGCCTACGCCTACATGCGGGATGCTGCCGAGCAGGGCAAGAAATTTTTGTTTGTCGGCACCAAGCGGCAGGCCGCCGGGATCGTCGCCCAGGAAGCTTCTCGCTGTGGTGCTTACTATGTCAACCAGCGCTGGCTGGGGGGCATGCTAACCAACTGGACTACCATTAAAACGCGGGTCGATCGCCTCAAAGAGCTGGAGCGCCGCGAAGAAACCGGAGCTTTGAATCTGCTTCCAAAGAAGGAAGCCGCCGTGCTCCGCCGTGAGCTAGAAAAGCTGCAAAAGTACCTGGGCGGTATTAAACTGATGCGCCAGGTTCCCGATATTGTCGTCATCATTGACCAGCGGCGGGAGTACAACGCTATTCAGGAATGCATTAAGCTAGACATCCCCATCGTCTCGATGCTGGACACCAACTGCGATCCTGATTACGCCGATATTCCCATTCCCGCAAACGACGACGCCATTCGCTCCATCAAGCTCATCATCGGTCGCCTTGCCGATGCGATTTACGAAGGTCGCCACGGGCAGTTAGACGACATGGATATGGGCGACGAGGATATGTATGCCGATTACGACGGGGCTGAGGACGACTACGACGACTACGACGAGTCCACAGACGAAGATGAAGACGATTCCGACTCTTAATCACTAATCTAAAATTCGTCAGGGGTTTTGGATGCCGAAACCTCTATTGATCGAATAGGCTTTCAGCAGAACCGGGTTGATCTGAAGTCGGTGCAGTTGGTTGTTAATCTATTAACTGAGTGCGAAAGCAACGCCAGATTGGAATCACTAGCGAATAGAGTAGGACTTAGGCAATGGCTGAAGTATCGGCAAAACTCGTAAAAGAGCTGCGCGAAAAAACTGGCGCGGGTATGATGGATTGCAAAAAAGCCCTCACCGAAACTGGGGGCGACATGGAGAAAGCGACGGAGTGGCTCCGCCAAAAGGGAATTGCTTCCGCCGAGAAAAAAGCAGGTAAGGTGGCTGCTGAGGGATTGGTTGGCAGCTACATTCACACCGGCGGTCGGGTTGGCGTGCTGGTGGAAGTCAACTGTCAGACTGACTTCGTTGCCCGCAACGAGGAATTCCAGGATCTGGTGAAGAACATCGCCATGCAGATTGCCGCCTGCCCCAACGTGGAATACGTCTCCACGGACGAGATTCCTGAAGCAACGGTGCGAAAGGAAAAGGAAATCGAAATGGGACGCGACGATCTGGCAAATAAGCCAGAGAACATCCGCGAGAAGATCGTCGAGGGACGCATTGGCAAGCGTTTACAGGAGCTTTCCCTGCTCGATCAGCCCTACATCCGGGATCAGAGCATCACCGTTGAGGAACTGGTGAAGACGACCTCTGGCCAGCTTGGCGAGAAGATTCAGGTGCGTCGCTTTGCTCGTTTCGTTTTGGGTGAGGGCATCGAGAAAGAGGAGACAGACTTCGCTGCTGAGGTAGCTGCCCAGGCGGGTAAGAAAACTGCCCCGGCCCCTGAGCCTGCTGCTGAACCTGAAGTCGCTCCTGACCCGGAGGCTCCTGTTCCTGCACCCGAACCCGCCGCTGCTAAGGCCGCTCCCGAACCCGAAGCTGTTACTGAGCCGGAAGCAGAAGTTGCCGCTCCCGAGCCGGAAACCATTCCTGAAGCCGAAGCAGAGGTTGCGGCTCCCGAACCCGAAGCTGCTCTTGAGCCGGAGGTAGAGGTTGCTGCTGAACCGGAAGCTACTCCTGAACCAGAGGCAGTAGCCGAATCGCCAGCCGTCGCCGAGCCGGAGGCACCCGTAGAAGAGAAGGCCCCTGAATCGGATACCTCCGCTAAGGAAGCCGCTCCCAAAAAGACTGCTGGGTTCTCAGAGCCTTCTAAAAAGAGTGGCGGGAAGAAAGGCAGCAGTGGCGGTAGCAAAAAGGGTAAGAAGAAGTAAATGAGCCGTAAACGATCCATGGCCCATTCATTTGGGCCAGATCGCTAAATTGGGATCGTGGGGCAGGTCAACGGATACAGGTGACCTGCTTTTTTTTAAAGAGGTAAGGCGAGATCAGTGAATGGATAGGGCTGATGTGATGAAGCAGATTAAGCAAGAGCTGGCCATGCTGGAAACGGCTTTGGAGGCGATCGCCACTGATTTTAATAAAGCCTATCGAGATTACCTGTCCCATCTCAAAGATTCTCTGCGGCGGCAGGTGGTCTTAGCCTGCTATCACCTGTGTACCCAGGGTTATCCAGAGAGGTTTCTGGCGCTTTCGTTTCAGCAGCGCCAAACTCTGCAGGAGGCAATTCGCAACCATGTCCGCCGTGCCCAGGTAGACCTGGCCGATCCTGTTCGGATCAGTCAGAGCGATCGCCCCGACCCCGATGACAGTGATGATTTTTCCCCCTCCCCCCTGGTGGAGGCTGAACCGAAAGTCAACCTACCCATCCATGAGGGACTCCAGCAGGCTGTGGCTCCAGCGGCGGAGTCGCCGCCTGACCCCGATCCCGCCGCTGCCGTGGCGGCAGCCCTGGAATCGTTTTTGAGCGCCCAGTCCGAAACCGACGAGGATGATGACTTCCCGGAGATACAGCCCACTTCGGAGGAATACCCCCTGCTGCTGCTGCCGTTGTCATCCCAGGAAAATTTGGGCGGGGAGGATGCGATCGCCCATCCAGCGGGGAACGATGGAGTGGGAAGCTCCCCAGATTCCCCTTGGGCAGGGACGCCTGAGGAAAGCGGCCCCTTGCAGGTGACCCCGGAGCTGATCGTGATCCAGCAAGAGCAACTGGAGGAAACGCTCAGCGATATTCTGCGCAGTTTGGCGGAGGCAGTGAACTTTAGCCTGCAAAAAGCGGGAATCATTCCCCGCAGATTGCCTGAGGCGGTGATTGAAGCTGCCCTCAAAGCCGACGTTTCTGCAGAAGCGGTGGGTGGCCCGCCTAATATGCTCAATCTCCTGATTGAAACCGAAAGTGAGGAGGAGGGTTCGCAAATTACCCGGATTATGGCTGTGCGGCTCCGCCCTGCGGAGCTGGAGTTCAGCGATGCGCTGTTGGCCGCTAAGCGAGCCAGGATTCGCGAACTCACGGCCCAGCTTCATAAGCTGGGTAAGGATTACTTTAAAAAGAAGCGGGAATGGGCGATCGCTGAAGCCGAATCGGCCTGGCGATCCAGTTGGTTTGAGGAAGAGAGTCCGTAAGCAGGCGACAGCATGGACTGGTCACGACTACAGAAAGCGCTGGCAATTGAGGCAGAGCGGGGCTTTAACGACCTGATGGGGAATCAGTACCGCTTCAGCGAGTTTCTGCGGCTGAATTTCGACCAACCCCCTGCCGAGCTGCCCATTGAGGAGCGACTGCGGTGGAAGGCGATCGCCCAGCAGTTCTCCACCTATGCCGATCTCTCGTTTGCCCAGCGGCAGCACCTGGTGGCCGACGCTCGCCGCATACTTTACCAGACCTTCCGCAGTCTGGAGTCGGTATCTGCTCCGGCGGCGGCGGGGGCCGCTCCAGCCTCTCCCCAGGCTACTCCATCGGGCCAATCGGCGCGAACCAGGGTGCCCAAAACTGCGTCCATTGACGCCCGCCACCAGTATTCGAAGCTCAGTCTGGATCAGCCGGTAACCTACTTGCCGGGGATCGGGGCAAAAAATAGCGATCGCCTCGCCAAGCTCAACCTGCACACGGTGCGGGATGTGCTGTTCTACTATCCCCGTGACCACATCGACTATGCCCGCCAGGTGAACATCCGCGACCTGGAGGTGGGGGAAACGGTGACCCTGGTGGGCACGGTAAAAAGCTGCAACTGCTTTAGCAGCCCCCGCAACAACAAGCTGACTATCCTCGAGCTGCAGGTGCGGGATGCGTCTGGGCAAATCAAGCTAAGCCGCTTTTTTGCCGGGAATCGCTTCCGCAACCGGGGTTGGCAGGAGCAGCAAAAGCGCCTCTATCCGCCGGGGGCAATCATTGCGGCATCGGGATTGGTTAAAAAAAGCAAGTATGGTGTGACCCTGGACGATCCCCAGATTGAGGTAATCGACCACGCGGGCGGTTCCATCGATTCCATGACGGTGGGTCGGGTGGTGCCCGTCTATCCCCTCACGGAGGGGGTGGCCGCCGATCTGGTGCGCAAGGCGGTGGTGGCCTCTCTCCCCGCCGCCACCCAGCTCCTGGATCCCCTGCCCGAGGGGGTGCGTCAGACCTATCAGCTAGTGGGCATTCAGGAGGCGATCGCCCATATCCATTTCCCGCCCCATGCCGATGCCCTGGCCGCTGCCCGCCGCCGCCTGGTGTTCGACGAATTTTTCTACCTGCAGCTTGGTCTCCTGCGCCGCCGCCTCCAGCAGCGCCAGCACGAAACTCAGGTGGTCTTGGCTCCCAGCGGTGAGTTGGTGAATCAGTTCTACCAGGTGTTGCCTTTTGCCCTGACCACCGCCCAGCAGCGAGTGATCAACGATATCCTCGCCGATTTGCAGAC
The DNA here is from genome assembly GCA_035285585.1 of Synechococcales cyanobacterium. Lineage (GTDB taxonomy): Bacteria > Cyanobacteriota > Cyanobacteriia > CAKZMO01 > CAKZMO01 > JAYKGU01. The sequence goes on along the minus strand of JAYKGU010000315.1, from coordinate 16,644 downwards.
CAGCGTGCCGATGAATCGACTGGTGCAGGGCGATGTGGGATCGGGCAAAACCGTGGTGGCCGTAGTGGCCATCCTGGCGGCGATTCAGTCGGGCTACCAGGCCGCCCTCATGGCTCCCACTGAAGTGCTGGCCGAGCAGCACTACCGGAAGCTGGTGGAGTGGTTCAACCGACTGCATCTGCCCGTGGAACTCTTAACCGGCTCTACAAAAGCCGCCAAGCGCAGACAAATTCATTCAGAACTGACGACGGGGGAATTGCCCCTGCTGGTGGGTACCCATGCCCTGATTGAAGACCCGGTGCAGTTCCGCCGGTTGGGCCTGGTGGTAATTGATGAGCAGCACCGCTTTGGCGTGGAGCAGCGGGCACGGCTCCAGCAGAAGGGCGAGAACCCCCATGTGCTGACTATGACGGCGACTCCCATCCCGCGCACCCTGGCCCTGACCCTCCACGGGGATCTGGACGTGAGCCAGATTGACGAGCTACCGCCGGGACGAAAGCCAGTGAAAACTACGATTTTAGCGGGGCGCGATCGCACCCATGCCTACGACCTGATGCGGCGTGAGATCGCCCAGGGACGGCAGGTTTACGTGGTGCTACCCCTGGTGGAGGAGTCGGAAAAGCTAGATTTGCGATCGGCCATTGACGAGCACCAGCGGCTCCAGGAGACGATTTTTCCTGACTTTAAGGTGGGGTTGCTCCACGGGCGTATGACCTCCGCCGAGAAGGATGAGGCCATTTGCCAGTTTCGGGATAACCAGACCCAAATTCTGGTTTCCACCACCGTCGTGGAGGTGGGGGTGGATGTGCCCAATGCCACGGTCATGCTGATTGAGCACGCCGAGCGATTTGGCCTCTCCCAGCTCCATCAACTGCGGGGGCGGGTGGGACGTGGCGGAGAGCAGTCGTTTTGTCTGCTGATGAGCCATTCAAAAACGGAAACTGCCCTGCAGCGGTTACGGGTGCTGGAGCAGTCTCAAGATGGCTTCTTCATTTCTGAGATGGACATGCGGTTTCGCGGCCCTGGCGAGGTGCTAGGGCGACGCCAGTCGGGGCTGCCAGACTTTGCCCTGGCTAGTTTGGTCGACGATCAGGACGTGCTGGAAATTGCCCGTCAAGCCGCTGTCAGCCTCAGCCAGGAAGATCCGACCTTACACTCCCATCCTGTCCTTAAAGACGAACTGGACTACCGCTATCGGCGCATCATGGGCGGCGCAATTTTGACCTAGCTGGGTCTGCCCCACCCATGAAGCTGGCTAACTAGTCCGTCACTTTGACCAGCCCCATCTTGAGGCGATCAAAAACCCGGCGCACCGCATCCATTTCGGCTGAGCTGAGTTCAGAGTTTGATAGGGCCGCCTTCAGTAACCAATCTTTATCGCTGTTGGTAATTCGACCTGTTGCAAAAATGCGGTCGATCACGCTCTGAAGGGTGTCTCTTGATGTATCTACATTGGATGGGAGGGGCATGACGATTTCTCCGCGTGGATGATGTAGGTTAATTCAGCAGCGGTGACCCGGTAGGAGTCAATTCAGAAACAAATTCAAAACAGATTCAGGAGCGCCTGGTTCAGCCATGATCAGCCCGGTCAAAGTTGATTCAGCATTTACCGACTCAGCGTTTACCGGCTCAGTGTTTACCGTTATTTTATTAAGTGTACCCAGGTTAACAGGAGTTGACCTGTACCTGTTAAGTTTTTTGCCGAAAAATCTTATTGGTACTTACTTCGAAGCTATTCAAGAATCCGGTCAATTATCCAGCGCTTACACCTAAAGTTTAACAAAACTCTATATTGAACGACTGTAATGCTCCGGATGTCCCTCAATGGAGCAGAACCTTTCCTGAGCTGAGCCGACTTGGAGGTCTAGCTCTATGGCAACCATTAAAAAAGCGCATCCAAAAGGGTGCGCTTTTTTAATGACGATTTCTACAGGCCGATGAGATCGTTGCCCCTGGTTATTGCCTGGGGTCGATTTTCAGGGTCTACTTAATAAGCGCCTTCCTTCTTCAAGACCACCCAGATGGTCTTAAGGATGAGGTAGATATCGTAGGCCACTGACCACTTTTCCTGGTAAGCGACGTCTAGCGCAACGATGTCTTCAAAATCTTCTACCTTCGAACGACCATTGGCCTGCCACTCGCCCGTAATACCTGGTTTGACGTACAGGCGCTTCCAGTGGTGGGGTTCGTACTGCAGCACTTCATCCACGGTGGGTGGGCGGGTACCCACCAGACTCATCTCACCGCGAAGGACGTTCCAGAACTGGGGCAATTCATCCAGGCTTGTGCGACGCAGGAAGCGGCCAACACGGGTAATGCGGGGATCATTGCTGTTCTTAAAGATAAGGCCCTTGGCCTGGTTGGGTACCAGATGCTTGAGCTGGTCGGCATTGACAACCATTGAGCGAAACTTCCAGATGCGGAAGGTATAGCCGCCTGCCCCACAGCGAGTTTGACTGTAGAAAATGGGGCCAGGGTTATCAAATTGGGTGGCGATCGCCACGACTAAGGCAACTGGGGCGGTAATGGCTAATCCAGCCAGGGCACCGACAATATCGACCAATCGCTTGAGCTTGCTGTTAACGGAGGGATGCAAGTTTTCAGAGATGCCAGCGGCGGCTGGTGGCTGAACCCTTGCGGGAGAATGTGCAGTGGAGGGGGAAAGGTTAGAGGTGGTAATCACGGTAAGCCCTTATCTCTTAATTTCCTTTCGGTGGTGACTGGTTAATATTTCGACGATGACCGATGCAGTAGATATATGATGACAGGCTAGATGAGAAGTTTGTAAAACGAATGTCTACTGGTGCAAGCGGTATGAAATTGTCTTTCCGTAAATATACGAATTGTCTCTCGGATCCAGGTAGGCAAATGTCGGGTATTTGTCTAATCTTTGAATTCGATGTGGCCTTTGTAAAGATGTGATAGAAGCTATACCTCTTCAGTCCGGCAGTGGAATCTCCAAGGGTCTTGGCAGAGTCTTATGAGGGGTCTAACCCCCCATGGAGATCTGCCACAACCACCATCTGCCTCCGTGTAACCCGCTGACGCTAGTTCCCACGGATGTCAGTTTTACTACCGATAGCCTGGCAGGCGGCCCTGTCTCAGGCACTTTCCTAGAGAAAATATCCCGAGCCGACGGACTTTCAAGACAAATCCATTTGCCCCTACAACACCAACCAGACCATTTCCGGTAATTTCCTAGCGATGGAGCGTAAAGCTGACCCCTGCTGCATCAAAAAACTTTTGCCGCGTGCTGGTGGTAATCAAGTGTAAATAGCGATGCAGCCGCTGCCACTGTTGGGCATTGGCATGGTAGAGGCGATCGCCCATAGGCTGAAACAGCGGCGTCTCTGAGGAAAGTTGGGTTTGCATGTAGTCCCAGGAGGGCACCGTGAGCAGCACCTGGTCAGGGGCGGTGGGCACCAGACCGGCTGGCAGGTGGGACTCCAGAATGGCCAACACTTCCTGATGGCACCGTTCGGGATCAATGCCGTGCTCCTGCAGAAAAGAGAGGATGGCCTCCAGAGATAGGGACACATCTGGAGGCATCTGCAGCAGCAGCGCCAGGAGATGATAAGGCTCGCAGGTCTGCTGGAGGGACTCCAGCAAGTGGGGGTGGAGCGGCAGGGCTGCCAGCCCATAGGCAACGCGGCTGCAGGTAGACAGGGCATCGTGGTGGGGCGAAGGGCGATCGCCCCCATAGGTGTCTTGTACGATAGTGGCGTTGGCAAACTTTTCCCGTAGCCAGAGGGCCACCATGCGCAGCGAGGCTGTGCCACCGGAACAGATGATTTGCTGAATCGCTGCGGGTTGGATGTCTTGTTTTTCCAGGAGCGCATTGATGTCGCGCTTGAGCCGCTGGATGTAGGGTAAAAAGATTCGGCTGCCCAGATCCGGGCGGGTGACGCTCCAGGTCTGCCCAGCTAGTTCAAAGGTATCTTCGGTTTTGTGCTGCAGGTGAACCTTCAGGCGGCGGGCGATCGCCAGACACTCCAGCCCCTGGGCCGACTGCCGGAGCCGCTGCTGCAGCCGATGGCGCTTAACTAAATCCGGTTCCCCTACGGAGGGAAAGTCTACCGTCGCCAGATCGAGCTGGGTGAGGAAGTCCTGCAGTGCCTGTTGGGCGGGCACTCGGCTACACAGCAGCGGATAAAGAATCTGGCAGACGATATCCTGGTCGAGGGCGTGGCCTGCATAGGGCAGGGTTCGTCGGAGAAATGCCGTGTGGGTGAGCGGGTCGTTGGCTCCAGGCAAATTGACCAGGGCTAATTCGGTTACCGCTGCGCCGCCATTGATGATTAGCGTATGGCCCTGCCAGTCGCGGCTGTAGAGCTGGGGTTTGTGGGAGAGCTGGCTGGGGAGGGTAATGGGTTGGGCATCGGCACTGCGCAACTCGGACAGGAGGGTGGCGATCGCCTCGTCTACGAATAGAACTTGCTGAGGCCGCGACACCAGCCGTGCCCCCAAGAGAGCCTCCCGAATGTTGAACCGATAGGCCTCCGTCCAGTCAGCAGGACAGCCCACCAGGACAACCGCCGTTTGACGCAGGGCTTCATGAAGCTGTTCATCCGCCAGCCCCACTGCGCCACACACCAGCATTGGTCGTGGGGCCATTTGCCAGAGGGACGTGGAGGGCGATCGCTGATTCAGAGTTGCCAGCAGCGAAAGCAGGGTTTGGTAAATCCAGCTGAGGGTGATGGCCTGGGAGTTGGACCACTGCAGCACTGGCTCCCACTGTTCAGTCTGAGGTGAATAGTGGGGAATGGCCAGATTGAGGTAGGGCTTGAGGCTGTCAAGCTGCAGGCTTGCGGAACCATGGGGGGGGGCCTGGGGAGGCTGGTCGGCAAAACTGGCCAGAATGTCGAGGCTTCCCCCCTGCCCATTCTGAACATACTGCACGGTAGCAGGGAGGCGAAAGCGGCGACCCAATCGGGGCGTTGAAGCACCCTCCAGTCGCTGCCAGTAGAGCGGATAAAGACGGCGCTCGACGCGATGGAGCAGCACCGCTGAGATGCCCGTGGTACCGATGTCGATCCCTAAGCACCAGGGCGACTCACCCGCCTCTCGCGGCCAGTCATCCAGGGCGGGGGGCATGGCGAATGGCCGGGGAGAATCGGTTGGTGCTGCCGGTTCAGCTAGTTTTTTTTTTCAGTATCCTCGCCGCTGGGAGTATCCACATCCCGCGACTCAAAAAGCAGGGAGAAAGGATCGAGGTCGTTCTCCCGATCCAGCCCTTCCGGGGAGGGGAATTCGATGGTCTCAGGGGGGCGATCGCGCCCCGGCACCGATGCGTTAGGGTTCCGCAGCAGATCGGCCAGGGTTTGCTCCGGGCTTTCCCCCTGGGATGGCGCACCAGGGGCTTCCTCCGGTAAGTCGCTAAATAGGGCGGCAATGCTCTCGCGGGTCAGCGTTTCTTCTCCTGCTCCGGTATCAGAATCGGCGGCGGGTGATGGGTTGGCGGGTACTTCTTCCCAGGGATCGGCGGCCATGCCGAAATCATCCAGGGTCATGTCGAAGCGATCGCCCATCTCCCCTTCAGCCGGAACTGATGGGGTGGGGAAGAGATCCGCAAAGAGCTGGGCCGAGGGATAGGTGAGCGTCTCAGGATCATCGGTGGGACGGTTGGGCGATCGCGCTGGGGTTGCCGGAGGATCGGACAGGGCATCATCCCCGTCGTCCGTCTGAAACAGTCCATCAAGGCCCAAATCCTCCTGGGAAATAGCAGCCGAGTGGCTGGCTGAACCAGGTTCATTTTGGGAGAGGGTTTTCCAGCCTTCATCTTCAAACAGCGACTCGATGGTGCCTTCCAGAGATGGGTTGGCTGGCGCTGAGGCGGCAGGGCTTGCATCTGTTTCGTCTGCCAGGATCGAAGCAGGCGGCCAAATCCGGTCTGCAAAGCTGTCTAGCGTCATCCCGTTGCTCAATTCGCTAGAGTCAGCTCCAGATCCCTCTGCCTCGGGAGGCGCATCGGGGACATGTTCTGGGGAAGGTTGCTCAGCAAAAGCCGATTCGTCAGGGGAAATTTGCGGCCCCAGCTCATCGCTAAAAGCATCAAGGGTAGCTGCCGCTGCCGCCCAGTCTTCTTCGGCGGCGGTGGGTGGGCCTTCTGCCAGCCCCGTATCTTCCACGTCTTCCACGTCTTCCAGCCCTTCCAGGCTTGACAGATCCACTGAAAGCTGGCGCATCAGGGTGTCGTCGAGCTGAAAATCAGCCGATGTGAGCGCCGTATCTGTGGTTGAGAGCAGGTCTTCATCGGGAGAGGCCTGGATATAAATGTCTGCTGAACCGTTGGTATAGCGATCGCCCGCGGCTAGCTCAGACAGCTCAGTGGACATATCTGAGTCAGGGAAGGGGTCATCGGGCACCAGATCCGTCAGGCGCTGGATTGTCTCCACCTCCTCTGAGCCGCCGATTTGGTTCCAGTCGGGCTGCCCGGCTGAGGCAGTGAAGAACTCTTCCTCAGCCGTTTCGTCAGCCGTTTCATCAAACAGGTTCGAGAGAGAGGCTTCTGAGTCAATTTCCTGATGGCCCTCTTTGGAATCGAGGTCATCTGGATCGAGATCATAGGAGTCAATATCGTCGTCCGAGCTTAATGGATCGCTGCCGGTAGCGGCGTTGAAGACGGCATAAAAATCATCGATCTCGTCTGCTGCGGCTGCAGGTTTGTCTTCAAGCTCGGTTTCAAGCTCGGCTTCAAGCTCGGCTTCAAGTTCGTCCTCAAAGCTGTCGCTGATCGCGTGGTCAATTTCGTTATTCAGAAGGCCAGATGATTCTGCATAGAGGTCGGGGCGATCGCCATAGAGCGGTTCATCCAGGGCATCCCAATCGCTTTGGGTGGCCATTTCAGATAGATTATCCTCCGACGGGCGATCGCTCGTCTCCTCCCCTGGCTTATCCCAGGGTGATTCATCTAACTGATCCTCCATCTCGGTAGCGAGCTGGTTCAGCAACGCCAGGGCCTCATCTGTCTCGGCATCGACTGCTCCGGGCATTCTTTCTGGGGGGGCAGCGTCAGCGGGGACATCGGCGACATCAGGTGCTGCATCCAATTCATTCAGCTCACCCAGCTCACTAAACAGGTCATTTACCTCAATGCTAGGGGGCTGAGGCGCGGCGGCTGGTGGTAGGGGAGACGGGTCATCGGCAAGCGGCGTGGGTGTGTCCCCGTCGGACAGCTCATCGGCCAAATCGATGCTGGCGGCGTCCAGATCCAGGTTGTCCAGGCCCAGGTCTAGCTCCAGGTCGTCCTCCTGGTTCAGGTTAGCCAGGTCTGCATCCAGGTCGTTGAGCAGATCGTTGATGAGGGGGTGGCTGATCGGGGCGGCTGTTTCTGGCGCGGACGAGGCGGGTGCAGGCGCAGCCGTTCCCAGGATGCGGTTGACCTGGTCGTCGGGGATCTCGTCCTGGACATTCTGAGACGCCGCCACGGAGGATGTCGGTGGCTGTTCAGCCTGGTCTGCAGGTGAATTGGCCAGTAAAATATCTGTTCCCTGGTCGGTGCTGGCCAGACCGGGCAGTTCCCACTCGGTGGGCGGCGGCGACTTGAGGTAATAAGAGGCTTCCCGCCCCAGCTGATTGGCCAGCCGATTCACCAGGGCGGTAAACATGGTTTCTCCAGGCTGACCAAGGCTTTGCATGGTTTCCAGGCCCTGAGCGAGGGAGTCCTGGTAGCTAGTAACGTTAGTTTGCAGCGATTCAAAAACGACGCGCAGGGTCGAGTCCAGCCGCAGCAGTAAATCGTCAGACTGGGCCTGTAAGCGCTGCAGGTGCTTGAGTCGTTCGGCGGGAGACAGGCGGGGCAGGGCCGTGGACTGGCCCTGGATTTGTTGGGGGGCAGCCCCCCCAGTGAGCGAGTAGGTTTGAGCCGCCTGGGCTTCCAGATTGGCGATCGCCTGGGCCACCTGGCCTGCAAGCTGCTCCTGCAGCCGCCCCATCAGCGTTTTCAGAAACTCCTGGATCATTTTTTGCTGGTTGAGCTGGGGCGACGCCGCCAGCTGCTGGCGCTCTTGCTGCAGTCGCTGAATCTCGGTTGTCAGCAAGTGCCGCTCTTGCTGAAGCTGAATCACCTCTTCCCGCAGCGGCTGCATCATGTTGGTGCGCAGGAAGCTCATTTCCTGCACAATGGCCTGCAGCACCTGCTGGGCCGTTTCGGCCATCTGCGGCGCTGGAGCCTGCCACCCCTGCTGATTTTGGGCCATCAGGGCGCTGCCGTTATCGGGCTGGGGAAAGGGCTGCCCGCCCGCCATTTGCTGCTCCAGGCGGCTCAGGTACTCACGGGTTTGCGCCAGTACCTGGCGCTCTGCCCCCATTTCGGGTAGCCGAACGCCGGACCGAGAGTCGGTGCGCTTCAGCAAATCGTCAATTCTCTTAATAAGCGCTTGTAATTGATCCCGTTGAGAAGTCACGACAGAATCCTTGACTAAACAATAGAGGCGGCAAATAAAAGATGGATGCTTTTTTCGCGGCTTTGAACATTAGGTTTCCCAGTTCGATTTCAGAATCCTCATCTCACCCGGCCCGCTTTGCGACTGTCCAGAAGGGCTGATTAGCAAATAAGCTGGGAACATGTGCTTAGAAAAAGCTGGCGGACGTTTGTAGGTAGATTGTAAATCGCTGGTCGGAAACATCTATGTGAAAGCATCTGCCTAAAGATATGAACCTGCAGCTATTGATCCACAGCTATCTAACGATAACTCTTGCGGCAGAATTGCTCTTTTCAACCTATGCCCATATTTTCAACCTATGCCCACAGATGTCATAAGGGTAGCTCATTTCAGAAGATTTGTAATAGTTTTCAACATGCTCAAAATTCGGCCTGCTCAAAATTCGGCCTAGAAAAATGGTGGATCCTATCTGCAGGATAGTTTCCCAATTTTCCTGGAAATTGCGCCACTTTCGTCGCAGCTTAAAGAAAATCTAACTGGTTGCTCAATTAACCAGGAAACGCAGTATGGTACTGGAATGGCTGGGTCAGGTACTGGCGATCGCCCCTGAAACCCTTTACTCTTCATTGTTCTGCTGCTGATTTACCCATGTCACACCCTGCAATTGAATCCGTCCTCCACGAAAACCGGCTCTTCCAACCTCCCCAGGAATTTGCCCAGAACGCGCACATTAAGAGTCTGGCAGACTACGAGCGCCTTTACGAGCAGGCCAGGGCTAACCCGGAGCAGTTTTGGGCAGAGCTGGCTGAAACCGAACTGCACTGGTTTCAAAAATGGCAAACCGTTTTAGACTGGCAGCCGCCGTTTGCCAAGTGGTTTGACGGGGGGAAGCTCAACCTGTCCTATAACTGCCTCGATCGCCACCTGACCACCTGGCGGCGCAATAAGGCGGCCCTCATTTGGGAAGGGGAGCCGGGGGATTCCCGCACCCTCACCTATGCCCAGCTCCACCGGGAAGTTTGTCAATTTGCCAATGTGCTCAAGCAGTTGGGCATTCAAAAAGGAGACGTGGTGGGCATCTACATGCCCATGATTCCAGAGGCGGCGATCGCCATGCTGGCCTGTGCTCGTATTGGTGCGCCTCATACAGTGGTGTTTGGCGGGTTTAGTGCCGAGGCATTGCGCGATCGCCTCAACGATGGCAAGGCCAAGCTGGTGGTGACCGCCGATGGTGGCTTCCGCAAAGACAAGGTGATCGCCCTCAAGAGCCAGGTGGATGCCGCCCTGGCCAACGGTGCTGCCCCCACGGTCGAAAATGTGCTGGTAGTGCAGCGCACCAGAGAAGATATAACGATGGAGCCGGGGCGCGACCACTGGTGGCACGACCTGCAGCAGGGCGTTTCGGCAGACTGCCCCGCCGAGCCGATGGACAGCGAAGATCTGCTCTTTATCCTCTACACCTCCGGCAGCACCGGCAAACCCAAGGGCGTCGTCCACACCACCGCAGGCTACAACCTCTACACCCACATGACCACTAAGTGGATTTTTGACCTGCAGGACACAGATGTCTACTGGTGTACGGCGGACGTGGGCTGGATTACCGGACACAGCTATATCGTCTACGGCCCCCTTTCCAACGGAGCCACCAGCGTTATGTATGAGGGCGTGCCCCGACCGTCCAATCCGGGCTGCTTCTGGGACGTGGTGGAAAAGTATGGCGTGAATATCTTTTACACTGCTCCCACCGCCATTCGGGCCTTCATCCGCATGGGTGAGCACCACCCCCGCTCGCGCAATCTATCCTCCCTGCGGCTGTTGGGTACCGTGGGCGAACCCATCAACCCCGAAGCCTGGATGTGGTATCACCGGGTGATTGGCAACAGCCGCTGCCCCATTGTGGATACCTGGTGGCAGACGGAAACGGGCGGCGTGATGATCACGCCTCTGCCGGGGGCAATTCCCACCAAGCCCGGATCGGCCACCCGGCCCTTCCCTGGTATTCTGGCAGACGTGGTGGATCTGGACGGCAACCCCGTGGGCGCAAACGAAGGGGGCTACCTGGTGGTGAACCACCCCTGGCCGGGAATGATGCGCACGGTGTACGGCGATCCGGATCGCTTCCGCCGCACCTACTGGGAGCACATTGCCCCGAAGGATGGCCATTATCTCTACTTTGCCGGGGACGGTGCCCGCAGGGATGAGGACGGCTACTTCTGGGTGATGGGCCGGGTGGATGATGTGATCAGCGTTTCGGGCCACCGCCTGGGGACGATGGAAATTGAGTCGGCCCTGGTTTCCCATCCCGCCGTGGCGGAGGCCGCTGTGGTGGGCAAGCCCGATGAGCTGAAAGGAGAAGAAATCTTTGCGTTTATCACCCTGGAAGGGGACGTGGAACCCAGTGACGCCCTGAAGAATGAGCTGAAGCAGCACGTAGTCAAGGAAATCGGGGCGATCGCCCGTCCGGGAGAAATTCAGTTCAGCGACGCCCTGCCCAAGACGCGATCGGGCAAGATTATGCGGCGGCTGCTGCGCTCCCTGGCGGCAGGCCAGGAGGTGTCGGGGGATACCTCGACCCTGGAGGATCGCTCGGTGCTGGACAAACTGCGCTCTGGAGCCTGAGCCGCTAGGACAGTGGGATGCTGAACACTCCACTGTCCCGTTCGGATTGTCCAGCCTTGGGTGAGAACCTGCCGCAAATGCAGGAGGGTGGCCTAGAAAACGAAGTCGCTGGCCTGCAGATCGCTGGCGCTAACGCCTTTCAGGGCTACCAGGGTAAAGGCCGACTGGTTGCCCTCTGAGCCATCGGCGTCAATGCGGACCAGGGTGCGATCGCTCCGCTGTTGAAGCTGGACAATGTTCCCCAAAACGTTGGTCTCAGAGATTTTGAGGGATTTGAGGAGCCGGGACAGGTCGATCTGGTCGGTGCCCACCTGGAAGTCGGTAATGAGGTCGCGGCGATCGCTCCGTTTCGTGTAAACAAAGGTATCGCTGCCTGCGCCCCCAATCAATCGATCCCTGCCCATGCCCCCATAGAGGGTATCGTTGCCATCGTTGCCGAAAAGGACGTCATGGCCCCCATTGCCCCACATTTTGTCATTGCCCGTCCCGCCATGGAGCTTATCGCGGTTGCGCCCGCCCCATAGCTGGTCGTTCCCCTCGTCGCCAAAGAGAATGTCCTTACCGTCGTTGCCCTGAATAAGGTCGTCGCCCCCTTTCCCCATCACCAGGTCGGCCCCCTCCAGTGCCCGGATGGTATCTGCATCCTTCAGCCCATTGAGAATGTCGGTAAACGGAGTGGGTACGGCAGGTAGGGGGTCTTCAGGTCCCTCTGGCGAAACGAGGGTGGGATTGACCTTGAGGGCAAATGCCCCGGACACGGACAACCCTGCATCGTCCACTGCCGTTACTGTCACCACAAAGTCTCCTGCAACGGTGGGCGTTCCCGTAATCTCCCCCGTACTAGGATCGATCATCAGCCCACTGGGCAGCCCAGACGCTGCGTAGGTAACCAGGTCTCCCTGTCCTTCGATGTCGCTGAAAATGTTGTCCATGCCCAGGGCAAAGCTAGTACCCTGTTCCACAATTTGGTTGGCGATTTCAGCATTCTGATAGGGCGGATTCTCAAGATGGGTGATGAAAACACCGTCCAGCCAAGCTTTCAGGGCGGGTGAAATTTCACCCGTCAGTTGGTTATAGGCCAGACCAAGCTGCTCCAGGTTTTGCAGTGCCGTAAGCTCAGGGGGGATGGCCCCGCTCAACCGATTATTGGACAGCAGCAGGGTCGTTAACTGATCGAGACCACCGAGTTCTTTGGGAATCTTCCCTGTGAGCTGATTGCCGTCCAGCAGGAGCACCTGCAAAGCGTCCAGGTTGCCGAGGGCTGCTGGGAGCGACCCCACCAGGTTGTTGCTGCTCAACTCCAGGTGGGTGACCCGCCCTGTCAGCCCATCGACGGTGACGCCGTGCCAGCGATTGACCGTAGACACATCCAGGGTGGCGGGATCGGCGTTCACATCCCAGTTGGTGCTGACTGCCCAGCGATCGCCATCCGTCCCCTCATACAGCGCCTTGAGAATGGCCAGGTCGCCCGCATGGACAAACTGCTGCACCGTGATGATGAACTCATCAGAGATTTCCTGACCGATGTCGTCCGTGGCCGTGATCGCCACAGAGAATTCCCCGGTTACCGCCGGAGTGCCGCTAATCTGACCGGTGGTGGTATCGAACACCAGTCCGGCGGGTAATCCAAAGGCTGCATAGCTGACAATATCGCCACTACCTTCGATGTCGCTAAAGGTACCGCTGATATCCAGCAGAATGGTTTCTCCAATGGCCAAACTCTGGTCAGGAATGCCATCCAGCAGATAGGGTGGATTTTCCAGCCCCTTACTGGAAATACCGTCGAGCCAGGTCTGCAGCCCTGCAGATAGCGGCCCCCGCAGTTGGTTGTGGCTAAGGCCCAACACCACCAATTCTGTAAGCTGGGCGAAGTTTTCTGGCAGGCTGCCTGTGAACTGATTGTCTTGCAGCAGGAGGAACTTTAGCTGGTTAAGATCTCCGAGATTTGCTGGAATTTCGCCATTGAACTGGTTGTCGTTGAGCTGAAGGGCCACCAGTTGCGTCAGATTCCCCAGGTTTGCCGGAATCTCGCTACTGAGCTGGTTATGCCCCAGGGACAGCTCCTCCAGATTGAGCAGGTTACCCAGGCTGATGGGAATGGCTCCGTCCAGGCGGTTAAGCGACAGGTCAAGGGTTTTGAGCGCTGCCAGGTTGCCCAGCTCGGTGGGCAGTGCTCCCGCAAGTTGATTGCCGCTCAGGCTGAGGTGGATGACTCGCCCAGTCGTGAGGTCTACCGTGACGCCGTGCCAGGTGTTGACGACTTCGGCACTGAGGGTGAGGGGATCAGCATTCACATCCCAATTGGCCCGATTCTCCCAATTATCCCCATCGGTGCCCAGGTACAGCGCCGTCAGGGCAGCAAAGTCGGTGGCGTTGATCACGGGCTTCACCGTAATCACGAACTCATCGGTGGCACTCTCGTCCAGATTGGTGAAGACGCTATCAACGGCGGTCACCTTGACGACAAATTCACCAGTAGCCGTGGGATTGCCGCTGATTTCCCCGGTGGTGGGGTTAAGAGCCAGACCCGCAGGCAGGCCAACGGCAGCGTAGCTGGTGATGTTGTCGTTTAAGTCTGCAAAGCTGGTGCTGACATTGAGCGGGGTAAAGTTGGTTCCGACCAGGGCGATCTGGTTGGGAATTTCGCTGGCGACGTAGGGTGGATTCTCCAGGTCGAAATCGTCCAATTGCCCCAGGAATGCATCTAACGCCTGGGGCAGTGGCCCCCGGATCTGATTCTCATCCAGCCGCAGCGACTTCAGGTTTCCCAGATCCTTCAAGTCAGCGGGAATCTGGCCCCCGATCTGATTGCGCGAGAGATCCAGGGTGCGCAGGGCCGCCATGTCTCCTAGCTCTTTGGGGAGCGTTCCGGTCAGGTTGTTGTTGCTCAAGTCCAGGGCCGTGACCCGCCCGGTGGTGAGGTTTACCGTTACCCCGTGCCAGCGGCTCACATCTGTAGCATCCAGGGTGCTGGGGAGAGCGTTAATATCCCAGTTAGTGCGGTTCGTCCAGCGATCGCCCCCCGTACTCAGATACAGAGCCTTCAGGGCTGCCCAATCGTCTGCACTGATGGGTCGCTTGACGGTGATTGTAAATTCATCTGTAGCGGTTTTTCCCGCATCGTCGCTGGCCGCCACCTGTACTGTAAAGGTGCCCGCCGTGGTGGGGGTGCCGCTGACCCGAGCGGTGGTGGGGTTAAGCACCAGGCCGGGGGGCAGCCCCGTACTGCTGAAGTTGATGATATCGGCGTTCCCTTCCAGGTCATCGAAATTGTTGCGAATGTTGAAAGCCAGGGCGATGCCCGCCTGAACCGTGCGGTCGGCGATCGCGCTTTCGAGGTAAGGGGGATTTTCAAACTGAAAATTACTGAATCCGGCCAGCGCTTTAACAGAGGCGGGAATGCTTCCCTGCAGGCGGTTATCGCTTACGTCCAGGGTCACCAGGTTGGTCAGATTGCCCAGGCTGGCTGGCATCGGCCCCTGCAGCTGATTGCCGGATAGGTTGAGAACTGTCAGACTTGCCAGATTGCCTAAATCAGCGGGAATCGACCCTTCCAGGTTATTGTTCGCCAACTGGAGAGAAGTGACCCGACCAGTGGTGAGATCGACGTCGACGCCGTGCCAGTTATCTACCTCGGCGGCGGTTAGGAGACTGGGATCGGTGTTAATGTTCCAGATCTGTTGATTATTGGTGGTATTCGTCCAGCGATCGCCCCCCGTGCTCTCATACAGTAGCTTCAGCGCATTAAAGTCTGTCAGATTGATATTTGCCATAACACTTGTCCTGTGGGTATGGGGCCTGAATCAGAATCGAAGCGACTGATTCAAAATCCCGTATGGTCAGAGAAAACCCGCAGGGGCTAGTGGATGATTGTGGAATATTTACGGAACGCAGGGGACGCTTTATCCGTCCTAGATAAAGCTCTGGTCAAGCAAATTTTAAGGCAAGCCCGATAAAAGTGAAGAATGCGTAAGCTACCTGTCCAGCAAGGCGTCCAGGACTTCCTGCCAATCTTTCAGGTGCGACGAGGAGGAAAGCTGGTCGGCCTCGCCACCGTTGATGAAAAACGTCGGGGTAGACCACACCCCCTGGGAGATGGCAAAGCGTACCGGCTCTTTGGCGGCAGTAATCAGGGCCTCTTGAGTGAGGCGATCGCCCAAATTCGGATCCACAGGTTTCCCCGTAAATTCGGCAATAAACCCCTCAATCATCTGGTACAGATCCTGCCGGGTTTGGTCATCAAAGGCTTCATTGGCAAACTTTTCCTGCCGCTCGTAAAGAAACGTGAGAAAGTTCCAAAAAGTTGTCGCATCCCCATGGGCGAGCCAGACCGCTGCCCTCAGCAAATCCCAGCTCTGACGATGGTCGCACAGAACGGTGGGGCAGACGGTGATGCCCACTTTTTCTGCGCCGTAGTGGTCCGATAGCGCCAGCAGGGTAGACCAGGCTTTCTTCGAGAAGGGACACTCAATGTCTACAAAGGCGGTCACCTGCACCGGAGCCTCGCACCGCCCCCGCCGATAGCCCACTGGCTTCCCTGGAATTGGAATTCCCATTGCTGTTAACCCACTTTTACCCGACAATTACCGCTGCCATCGTAGTCAAGGGCTGGGGGCGAATCGTCTTTCTCAAGAGAGAAATCCAGGAGAACGGAGACGAAGCGCAGCAGATTGGCGAAATCGCCTAAGATGGGCGGAGCGATAGCAATCGATTTCATGCTTCTGGACATCTACAAATCCATCTATATCTATGAATTCGTCGAGTTCTCAACCCTCCCCCAGGGTGGCACTGGTGACAGGGGCATCCAGCGGCATTGGGGAGGCGATCGCCCGTCGTCTAGCCCAGGAGAAGTATCGCCTGGCCCTTTGCGCCCGGCGGCAGTCGCGGCTCGCCCCGCTGGCGGCGGAACTGGATCAGTCTGGCACTGAAGTAATGGCCATTCCTACCGATCTGCGGCAGGAGGCGGAGATCCTCGACTGCTTTGGCAAAATTCGCGATCGCTGGGGCGGCGTCGATGTGCTGATTAACAACGCCGGGCTGGGGCGGCAGGCTCCCCTGATGTCGGGCGACACCGAGGCGTGGCGGGAGATGCTGGAGGTCAACGTGCTGGCCCTGTGTGTTTGCACCCGCGAGGCGGTGACGGATATGCGGGCACGGGGCGATCGCGGCCACATCGTTCATATCGGTTCTATGTCGGGCCATCGGGTGCCGGGGGGCAGCGGCGTCTACTCCGCCACCAAGTTTGCCGTGCGTGCCCTGACGGAGGGGTTGCGGCAGGAGCTGCGGGCCGCCGCTAGCCAGATCCGCGTCTCCTGCGTCAGTCCGGGATATGTGGAAACGGAATTTGCCGAAAAATACCACCAGAGCGCCGAAAAGGCCCAGGAAACCTACAGCCGTTTTCCCGTACTCCAGCCCCCCGACATTGCCGAAGCCGTATGGTATCTGCTCTCCCAGCCAGATCATGTGCAGGTACACGACATTCTCCTGCGTCCCACCCACCAGACGAGCTGAGCCTACTGGGCGGCGGCTTGAGGATTTGCAAAACTCCGCAGCATCTCGTTACAATTCGACCCCTGGTGAAAGCCTTGCGGTACGGTAATCAGAGTGACCAAAAATAATGGGATACAAGCCTCGCCCTTTT